>JAFMKS010000088.1 GCA_017852835.1 Paracoccaceae bacterium | reverse complement strand
GAGCGCTGCCCTCCGAAGGCAGAGGTCTGAGGTTCGAATCCTCATGGGTGCGCCAATATTTCAATGACTTAGATGTTTTTGATTACTTGAGTACGTAAATAGTACGTAAATTGGGTTCCAAAAAAAACCTACTTAGTAGCGCATTTCGCCTATGAACGTTCCATCACCCCAGTAAATCCGCACTATCCGCTTTTTGGCAGGGTTCTTTACTTCTAAACGGCTCAATCTTGCCTTGATGTTAGGCATCACGATGTTCTAATGCTTGCAGGCGGTGTTCAATCTCTGTCAATTCAAGTGTTCGCCTGTAACTGTCTATAAGTCCCATAGCCCGCGTTGCTTCGATCGGTGTCAAATCACCGTTACTTACTGCAGTTAGCACGTTTCCTGCGGCTTGTGACGCGTCCACCATTCCATTCCAAGCGGAGTAGGATGAACAAGTAACGTGACGCCGTCCCCAAAGCATGCCAAGCATCAGTATTAATCACATAAAGCAAAATTCGCGCATTGCTAAATAATTTTGCCTCTGGCCTTAATCACATTAATAATCAGTATGCAGGTGTAGATCGTTGAAATGATCATAAAGGTTTGCCAAGTGTAGCTGTATAAAAGCGCCCCAAACATCACGATTGATAATAGCGACAGTGTTACGGATCGTTTGGGGATGCGAATTGTTTTTGGCGAAAACGTCTTTAGGCGCGAAGTCATCAATGTCCCAATAATGCACAGCCATGCAGCCACCAGATAGGGTGAAACACTGATGCTGTTCTCGCTGGAAAAACCAAAAAAGACGGGGAGCAGTACCAACAATGCCCCACCAGGTGCCGGAACGCCGACAAAATGTGTTTTTGGTTTTTTGGTGTTTGGACAGGCGTCAAGATTTTGCCCATCATCGTCTTTTGGGTTCACGCTGCTTTGTTGAAACGCATTAAATCGTGCCAATCGCAGACAACAGGCCGCCACAAAAACCAGCGTCGCACCCCAGCCAAATGACCCCAATTCATTCGTAAACATGCAATACAGCAGAATCGAGGGCGCTACACCAAAGCACAGGAAATCCGTCAAACTGTCCAATTCTGCACCAAATTTTGAAACGGCATTTAATTGGCGTGCGGCCAATCCATCTAATCCATCCGCAACCGCCGCCAAAAGAATAAGTGAGGCCGCAAGTTCATGAAAGCCTTCAAGTGACATGCGAATGGATGTCAGTCCAAAGCACATCCCGATAATGGTAATCGCGCTTGGCACAACCTTGTAAATTGAAACTTTGCTTTCGCTTTGGCGGGTGCTGTTTTCCATATAGTCCTCAAATGAAAGACAAATTTCTAGTTCAATCGAGCGATAATCGTTTCACCGGCAATCATGGTTTGTCCAATTTGTACCGTTGGTTCCGCGCCGCTTGGCAGATAAATATCCAATCGCGAACCAAATCGGATTAAACCAAAACGTTCCCCGCGTTGCATGTCTGATCCTTCTTCCGACCAACACATGATACGACGAGCAATAAGCCCTGCAATCTGCACAACACCGTATTGACGCCCGTCGCTTAATTCAATGGTAATTCCGTTGCGTTCGTTTTGTTCGGATGCTTTGTCTAAGGATGCATTCAGGAATTTACCGTGATGATAGGCCACTGTAGTTATGCGCCCTGCGGCCGGAATGCGGTTCACATGACAGTTAAACACAGACATAAATACGGATACCCGCGTCATCGGTTCACTGCCCAATTCCAATTCCATGGGGGGAACAGCGGGTTCCAGTAATGAAACGATGCCGTCAGCGGGTGAAACCATAATGCCGTTATCATTCGGGACCACGCGTTCCGGATCACGGAAGAAATAGTACACCCAAACCGTCAGGCCCACGCCAGTCCAGCCCAAAGGTTCCCACAACAAAAACAGCACAAGTGTGATCGCCGCAAAAATTGAAACGAATTTGTGCCCCTCGGGATGCATGGGTTTCACAAAGGTGGAAAGCATTGACACAGACATTATGTTACTCCGCATAAGATATCAGCATTCAGGAACGCAGTTAACGACACTTCCCGTGAAACACAATCATTTCAGCGTAGAATTGGCGTTATTTTTATCCGAAATTCGAGCTTAGAAACTTGTTATAACGATAAATGTAAAGCGCAATCACCATAAAGAAAAATGCCCCTGCAATGTCGCCAATCAAATATCCAAATACACCCGTGAGAAAGTCGCCGTCAAAGTTCAGTAACGCGAGTGTTGCACCATCTATAATCGACATGATCCCCGACATGACAAGCAAATTGACCCATGTATTGTTCAACAGTTGCTCTTTCCTCGTTTTGTTTATGGCGTTGTGCATTTTGTATCCCAGATAACAGGCCAAAATGCTCGCGATTGGTGCCAAAGGGTGCAAATCAAGATCGCTTCCATACACAGTTATGACCCAAGTCAAATAAGAGGCAGGCAACAAATGAAAAATTGCTCGCGACCCAAGATAATGAAATGCAACAACGCGTACGCCGTGGGGGAGAAACAAAAGTCCAACAACTGCCAAACTCTCCGCGGCTAAGATTTTTTGGATCGGATATATGAAACCAAGCGTAAAGGTGTACATGACGACGTATATCAAATTGACAAGAAAAAACTCTGTCCAAAAAGAGTGTCTGGCCATTAAGACCGCCTCATCCTAAGTCTGATGCGAGCATGTATGCGCCATGTGTTTCGGGGGATTTTGAGATCTTTTTCCGTTCTTCAAGCTTTATCAGAGTGCGAAATATGGTTGCGCGACCCATGGATGAAGCAAACTGATGCTGCAATACCGCTTGCGTTTTGGCAGTTTCAAATTGGTTACTTAGATCCGATATTGCCAAGTACACTTTGTTTTCAACATCGCTTAGCTCGGATAGACCTAGGTCTTGTTCCATCTTTTGTAGAAGAATTTTAAAGCTTATCAGGGATTCATGCGCCATTTTTACATCCGGTTTTACCGCGTAGGTGGTGTTAGTATAAAGGCATTCAAATTGAAATAAAAACGACCCTGCGCGAACGCAGGGTCGTTTGTAGGTACTAAAATCACATATGTGGGAGGTAACCCACTAAAACTACTCATAAGGAACATGCTGTATGAAAATGATACTTAGTCAACACTTGAAGTGAGGTTCCGAAAAAAAATCTTGCAACTACGTCTGTCTAAATTTTTTCCCGATCCGCTTTGCGGTTTGATGCGTATCATTATGTGGAGGAAACATTGTATGTCATATGATCCACTAAAGAAATCTGAGTATCAGTTCCGACTTGTTGCATCAGTCGTAATATATGCGATGTTGATATATGTGACCACCACACACGGCCTGCGCGGTCCCGCACTGTTTGAGGTTGGTTTATTCGGCGGCGCGTTTGCGACGTTGACCTTTTGCCATTCCATCTGGGCGTTGTGGAAAATTCGAACGCAGGGACGCGATTAGATCACCAGTTCGCTCTTGCGGTGGTGAAAAATTACATCCTTAATGCGGTCACGTAGTGGGCGCGATGCCCCCGATGCAAGGAGCGCTCAATCATGATGAAAAGATTGTTGATCACAGGTGCGGCTGGTGGCTTGGGGGCAATGTGCCGCGAGCGTTTGACCCATTTGGCGGAAACAATTGTCGTTTCTGATCGCGATGGATTGGGTTCGGCCGCAGCGCACGAGGAAATCATTTGTTGCGATTTGGGCGACAAAGCGGCCGTCGAAGTCATGGTTGAAGGATGCGACGGGATTGTGCATCTGGGCGGTCAACCCATTGAACATACTTGGGAAGTTGTCAAAAATGCCAATATCGACGGTATTTACAATCTGTATGAGGCTGCGCGTAAATCCTCTGTCACTCCGCGCATTTTATTCGCGAGTTCAAATCACGCCATCGGATTTTATGAACAAACAGTGCGCCTAGATGCAAAATCTCCAACGAAACCAGATGGGTTATACGGCGTGTCCAAAGTGTTTGGAGAGGCTATGGCGTCCATGTATTATGACAAATTTGGCATCGAAACCGCCTGCGTGCGCATTGGGGCCTGTTTTCCAGAACCGAAAAATCACCGCATGTTATCCATGTGGATGAGCTATGATGATTTCGTTCGCTTAATCGAACGCGTGTTCATCGTACCGCGTCTGGGTTGTCCTATTGTTTATGGCACTTCTGCAAATTCGGGGGTCTGGTGGGACAACCACGAAGTCGCTTACTTGGGATGGCAGCCACAGGATAATGCCGAAGTTTTTCGTGCCAAACTGGACGCCGAACTGCCCGCACCAACAGCGGATGAGCCGAATTCAAAGTATCAGGGTGGAATGTTCACCGCGGACGGTATTCACGAAGATTGATCGGGGCCTTCAACGGCCCCAAACACGCACAGGGCCGCAATCCATATGGACAAAATTTGAACGGCTGTACCGACCAACGCCACCTGCATTACACTTTGCCGCGGCCTTTGAAATTTGTCGCACTGACCGCGATCCCAACCGCAAATCAACAGCTTGGCCTTTGATGTGAAGCGAATTTTTCGCAACTGATCGGGATTGTCGGCGCAACATGGCGTTTGTTTTCGCACTGCGATACCCACTTAACATGGTAAAGGGTTCGTCCGTGTTCAGGATCGCATGACTTGCCGCCATGATGTCGATTGTACGACGATCAATGGTTTTTGTTTCATTGCGGCGCCAATCGCGCATGAAATAGCTGATTTCTTGGATTGCTTCGGGGATATATTCCCCATCAATCCAATAAATCGTGCTGATGCGCTCACCCGTGCGGCGTGACATCATTGACACTTTACGAATATCACCTGCGCCACGCAAAAATCCCGCCGCGTTTGAAAACGTGGGGGCCGCCACTACAGTCGCGGCTGCAAATGCGCTCATCATGGCGCGGCGTGTGATCAAAGTCGTCTCGTCCGTGACCATTCAGTCTCGTGTCTCCGTGCGCCCAGCAGCTTAGGCGTGTGTGTCGATATACCCCGTTGGCTCAGTGTATGTCATAAAATGATTCGCAAACCAAGAAGGAATTTAGGATAGATACAATGTTTAGGGGAATTGAGCGGGATTTTGCCCGTATCAGGTGCTGAATTATCACGTAATTGTGTGATCATTTCGATCAAATTTTGGTGATGTCTTCTCGAAGATGTTGTAATGTTGCTTTTCTTTTTGGGGTGCTTCACGCACAACGTCAGCTAGAATTTTGGGCGGGATGATATTGATATGTTGTTTTCAAGGCTAAATGTATGGCGCAAGTATTTTGTTGCGTTACTTCTTTGTTTTAAGGTCATCTTTCCCTTGGGTGCCTTTGCGTCACAGGGAAATGATATCGCCTATAAACTTGCCCTATCCAAGGAGCTGGCTGACGTTGGCGCAGCTTTAGAATTCTATCAGGAACGTCGGTTCGAACCTATTTGGGTAGGTCGTTCACGCGATGCGCGAAAGCGGCTTGGTGCCTTATTCGCAGCGTTTGAGGATTCTGCAGCACATGGTTTGCCCCACGGATTGTTTGACGCGCGCGCCATCCGAAATAATATCCGTTCCATCCGAACATCCGTCGATCTTGGCGAGGTCGAAGGAAAAATTACCCGCACCTACTTACAATATGCGCAGATGATCCAATTCGGTGTTGTCCGCCCTGGCGCAGTTGATGAAGAGATCAAACGCAAGCGCTCCAAAATTGATCAACGAT
>JAFMKS010000024.1:28229-31155 GCA_017852835.1 Paracoccaceae bacterium | reverse complement strand
AAGGGTGGATATCGGTCCTGATCGGTTTGTTGATCGCAACGATTGGCCAAGATCCTGTGGGCGGCATCAACCGTTACAATTTCGGCATGACAGACTTGGCCGCGGGCATCGCGTTCATCCCAGCGATTTTGGGGTTCTTTGCCGTTTCTGAAATCTTTGTTCAGGCGGAAAAGAAAGCCAGTGGGAAATATCAGGCCCCGAAGGTCAGCATGACGTTCCCATCATTTATCGAATTATGGATGCATAAAATCGCCGTTCTGCGTTCCATCTTGGTTGGATTTTTCTGCGGCATCCTGCCGGGGATCGGTGCTACATTGGCCGCATTCATGAGTTATGGTGAAGCTGTGCGGTGGTCCAAAAACCGCGAAGAATTCGGCAAGGGCAAGCTTGAGGGTGTTATTTCTGCTGAAACCGCAAATAATGCGGCAACGGGTGCGGCGATGATCCCATTGTTGGCATTGGGTCTGCCAGGGGGCGCATTGACCGCGATGATGGTCGCCGTGTTCCAAATGCACGATCTGCAACCTGGTCCCTTGGTGTTCATGCTATCGCCCGATCTGATTTGGATTGTGTTTGCTGCGATGTTCTATGCGAATTTGTCGATCCTGATCATTGGTGTTTTGGAAACTAAAACCATTTTGAACCTGTTGAAAATCCCATTCCAATTCTTGGCCCCACTGATTTTGATGTTGGCCACGACGGGCGCCTATATTGGTCGCGGGTTGGTTTTGGATGTGATGGTGATGTTCCTTGCGGGGATCATTGGGTATCTGCTGCGCCGCTCAGGGTTTTCGATCCCTGCGATTGTTTTGGGTTTGATCCTTGGCAAAATTGGCGAACAAAATTTCGCCCAAGGTATGCAGATGGTGCATTATGATTTGGGCACATATTTTTCACGCCCAATATGCGCAATTTTGATCGCGGCAGGTGTGATTACACTTGCATCAAACATGTACCGCGCGTTTACCTCAACCAAGGCAAGTGCATAAGGCTGGGGCAACCCAAAACGGAGTTTATGGAATGACAGATACTGGCGTTCAAGAAATCGTCGCGCGTGCACGCAGCGCGCAGGCAGAGTACGAAAAAAATGGATCGCAAAAGCGGTATGATCGCGCAGCCCAAGCCGCCGCGTGGGCGATTATGGAGCCTGCTCGCAATCAGCGATTGGCAGAATTGGCGGTGGAAACAACAGGTTTGGGCAACGTTCCTGATAAGATCATCAAAAACCACCGCAAAACATTGGGTCTGATGCAGGATATCCAACATGCAGTAACCTATGGTGTGATGTCAGATGATCCTAAAACGGGGATCACGGAAATCGCCCGCCCCAAGGGGGTAGTGGGTGCAATCGTGCCTTCAACAAACCCTGCGGCGACACCAGCGAACAACATCATAAACGCGTTGAAATGTGGCAATTCGATTGTTGTAGCTCCATCGCCCAAGGGCGTTGCCTGTTGTGAATTGCTGTTGGAGTACATCCATGCCGAATTCGCCAAAATTGGCGAAGATCCCGCACTGGT
This sequence comes from Paracoccaceae bacterium, assembly GCA_017852835.1. Taxonomy (GTDB): domain Bacteria; phylum Pseudomonadota; class Alphaproteobacteria; order Rhodobacterales; family Rhodobacteraceae; genus HIMB11. Next base: position 29,635 of record JAFMKS010000024.1, on the reverse strand, counting down.
GCAAATGATCCCTGCACCAGGGTCCAAGGACAAGACGCAAACGTTGATGGATCAATGTGACATCATCGTCTGCACAGGCAGCCAAAATAACGTTCATCGCGCACAAACCACGGGCACCCCCGCGGTTGCTGTGGGAGCAGGAAACGTTACGGTAATTGTGGATGAAACTGCAGATTTGGAAGCAGCTGCAGAAAAAATTCGCGCCTCGAAATGCTTTGACAATGCCACATCGTGTAGCTCGGAAAATTCCGCTGTCGTGGTGGATGCGGTTTATAATGATTTTATCGCCGCACTCGCGCGGGCAGGGGGCGCGTTTTACGCGGATGAGGCGGCGTTGATTTCCAAACTGTGGCCCGATGGACATTTGAACCGTTCGGTTATTGCGCAAGATGCGGATAAAATGATCGCAGCCCTAGATGTGGATGTGGCTGTGGGCACCGAATTCTTGGTCGTGCCGACATCGGGTATTGGCCCTGATTATCCCCTCTCTGGTGAAAAGCTGAGCCGTGTTTTGGCGCTTTATCGTGCCTCTGATTTCGACGCGGCTGTGGATGTTGCACGCAGCATTCAGATGTATCAGGGCGCGGGGCATTCGGTGGGGTTGCATTCGGCATTAGATGCGCGTGCGCATGCGCTGGCAACGGCAATTCCAACCAGTCGGATCATTGTTAATCAGGCGCATACTTTTGCCACAGGTGGATCGTTTACAAATGGCATGCCGTTTTCTCTGTCGATGGGCTGTGGCACATGGGGAGGCAATTCAGTGAATGAAAATGTGAATTACCGCCATTTCCTACAATCCACGAAAATCATTCGTGAAATTCCATCGCGCGAACCCAAAGTAGAAGACATTTTTGACGGGTATTGGAGCCTTGCTGGGAAATGAGATTTGATGCAACGACACCGCCACAAGGAACGCTGCGGGATTGGATTGATGCGCGGGCTGATCGCGGTGGCACGGCCTTTGTTTTTCCAGAAACGGGCGAAACCCTAACATGGCCCGAACTGCGCGACCACTGCGCAATTGTTGCGGGTGACCTGACGGCGCAGGGCATCGCCAAGGGCGAAAGCATCGCGGTGATGCATCCCAACGGCTATGACGGGGTAAAGGCGCTGTTTTCTGCGCTATATGGTGGATTTCGCGTGACGATGTTGAACTTGGCCGCGGGTCCAGATGCGCTTGGCTATGCCATGGATCATTCTGAGGCGCGGGTGGCTTTTGTTCATGAAACGCAACTGGGTGTGTTTGATCAGGTGAAACCTGAACGCCTGAACCTGTATAAGTCTGCGATGCAGCAAGCAGAGCTGCATTCTGTTTCATCAGGCGATGATGCATTGCTCATGTATACCTCTGGCACCACGGGGCGGCCCAAGGGTGTTGTGCATACGCAATCCAGCCTGTTGGC
>JAFMKS010000024.1:0-27652 GCA_017852835.1 Paracoccaceae bacterium | reverse complement strand
TTCCATGGCGATTGGCTGCGCACAGGGGATTTGGGGCGCATGGACGCGGATGGATATGTCTTTGTCACGGGTCGCTTAAAGGAATTGATCATCAAGGGCGGTGAAAACATCGCGCCGCGTGAAATTGACGAAGTTTTGTACGAACACCCCGATGTGGTTGAGGCCGCGGCATTCGCGCGACCCTGTCCGCAATACGGGGAAAGGGTTGAAGCGGCAGTGCGGCTAAGTGAGACATCAAATGCCACTGCCAATGAATTGCGCGCGTTGTGTGAGGCCAAAGTGGGTGCATTTAAATCACCTGAAAAGGTGCATATTTTGCCTGAATTGCCCAAAGGGCCGTCAGGAAAAATCCAACGCCTTTATTTGAACGAAATGCTCTATGGAGCCTAGTTAAGTCAGGCCGTTGATGATCAGGCGCAGGCCCATGAAAAAAAACGCAACCAAAACTGCCTTGCGAAATAACTCTTGGCTAACGCGGTGGCGCAGCATTTCACCAATGCGAAATCCGATAAGCACGACGATCAACGCAAGGCTGGATTTGATCAATGCGGGGCCAGTTAGGATACCTGCCACCAATTGACCCGCCCCCAGTGGCAAAACTCCTGCCAAAAACAGGAACCCTGTGGCCCCGATAAAGCGTTCTTTTCTGACATCGCGGGCAACCAAATACATGGCAACAGTGGGGGACCAGATCGAACTTATCCCGCCCAGAACACCGGATAGCACGCCAAAACCCAAATGCCATCCGTGCCCTGGGCCGATGTTCAGTTTTATCCCAAACAATAGGTTTAATGAAAACAGCACCATTGCAATGCCAATCGCGACAGTCAGCAAGGCAGTGGGATAGGATGTGATGTACATCGATGTGACGAAAATCGACACCATGATTGCCAAAGCAAAAAGCCAATATTCCCGTGCGATGTCTAATTTATTTGGGGCATGGGCAAATTGCAGCGCGTTGGTTGCCAAGATCGACAACCACAACAGCGGTATCGCCTCTGTTGGGGGCATTACAAGCGTTAGGAACGCCATCGAGGCGGCAGGCAAACCAATGCCCAGAAACCCTTTTACAATGGCTGCAAACAAAAATATCCCGATTAGGATTAGTGTTTGTATTGGGTCGAAATTAGATATTAAATTAATGATTTGTGACATGATCCTTAAGTGCCTTATCCATAAGAATAGCAAGGTTCATCGCCTTACGCTCTGTCACATCCTTGATCTGACAGCGACAGGAAAATCCATCTGCTAAAACAACTGTATCCTTGGGCGCCGCGCGTACTGTTGGGGCCAGGGACAATTCGGCCATCTCGCGTGAGACCTCTGCCGTTTCCGATTGATACCCAAACGAACCTGCCATGCCGCAACAGGAGCTGTCGATCATCTGTGCATTAGCGCCCAGCACACTTTTCACCGCATCAACAGTATGTTGGGCGACACCCAACGCTTTTTGATGACAGTGCCCATGCACCAAGACATCCAGCCCAGACATATCCAATCCTGCGGGTGGATTTTGGATGATATATTCGGCAAATGTCAGGATTTGTGCGCCATGTTCCTCGCTCCACTCTGGGATCAGGTTCACCGCCTCATCACGGAACATCAGCGTGCAGGATGGCTCCAACCCCACGATTGTTTTTCCCGCATCCTGCGCCGCACGAAAGGCATCAGTGGTGCGCTGTAATTCCTGTTTTGCGCGATCTGTCTGACCTGTGCTGAGGTATGTACGCCCACAACATAGGGGGCGACCAGAGACCGACATAACACCAACGGTTTTTCCCGTGGCCGCAATGACCCGTTCCGCAGCATGCAATGTTTCTGGATCAAAATGGCGGTTGAATGTATCCGCGAATAACAACACATCCCCCGTTTCAGGCCCCGAATAGGGTTTTTGAAAGTTAGGCAGGCGGCGGGTTTTATCAAACCCAAACAGACGGCCAAATTTCAGTGCAAGGTTTGAAACAGGCAAAAAGGCAGAGGCAATCGGCGCCATGCGGGGTAGGGCCGCGATCAGTTTTTCGCGCATCGCCACACCATGTTTTGCGGCGCGTGCGCTTTGAACCTCGGTCTTCATTTTGGCCATGTCAATGGACATTGGGCATTCGGATTTACACGCCTTGCACCCCACACAGAGTGCCATGGCATCGGCCATGTCATCAGATGCAAAGGCATCCTCCCCCAACTGGCCTGTTAAGGCCAAACGCAAAACATTCGCGCGTCCCCGCGTCAAATCCTTTTCCGCGCCTGTGACGCGGAAGGACGGGCACATCACACCGCCAACGCTTTTGCGGCAGGCCCCATTGTTGTTACACATTTCTACGGCACCGGCCAAACCACCCGGCCATGCAGTCCAATCAAATACAGTATCTGGTGTTTGGGGCGCGTAATTTTCAGGCCAACGGGTAATGGCCCGCTCGTCCATTTTGGGCGATCGCGTGATTTTGCCGGGGTTCAACACCGCATCAGGATCAAAGCGATCTTTGACCGTTTCAAAAATGCGGATCATTTTGGACCCATACATCCGTTCGTGAAATTCCGAACGCACGATCCCGTCCCCATGTTCACCTGAATGCGACCCTTTGAACTTCGCGACAAGATCAAAGGCCTCTTCCGCGATGGCCCGCATTTGACGTAATCCCAAATCTTGCCTCAGGTTCAAAACGGGCCGCACATGCAACAATCCAACAGAGGCATGGGCATACCACGTTCCGTCCGTTCCGTGTTTGTGAAAGACATCTGTCAACTGACTGGTGAAATCGGCCAGATGTTCCAACGGAACGGCGCAATCCTCGACAAAGGACACAGGCTTTCCTTCACTGCGCATGGACATCATGATGTTGAGGCCTTGTGTGCGCACGCCCCAAATGCGTGCTTGGAATGCGGGGTCCTCAACCTTAAATACTCCGCCCGTGGCTTTGTTTGTGTCACTCCATGAAAAGCCCAAATCGCCCATCAACTCGACCAGCTCATTCAGGCGCTTTCCGTTTTCCTCTGGCGTTTCGGCAAATTCGACCAAGAGAAGGGCGGCAGGATTTCCTTGGACGAAACTTTCAACCACGGGTCGAAACTGCGGGATGTCGCGCCCCAATTGGATCATGTTGTGATCGACCAGTTCAACGGCAACAGGTCCCAATTTTACGATATGTTGGGCGGCGTCCATTGCGGCGTAGAATGTGGGGAAATGACACACGCCCAATGTTTTTGTACCGAGCACTGGGGACAGTTTCAAATCAATGCTTTTTGTAAGGGCCAGTGTCCCTTCGGATCCGACCAGCAGGTGGCCAATGTGGGGCGCATCGCCCAAGAGGGCATCAATGTTATATCCCCCCACACGTCGCTGTACCTTAGGGAAGCGGGTGGTGATTTCATTCTGTTCTTTCAGGGCAAGTGCATGCATATCCGCATCCAATGCTTGCGTTGTGTCCGCATATTCAAACCGCCGTGTCGTGCCATCCACGGTCATCGCGGTCAGGGCGCGCACATTGTCCTGCATCTTGCCATATCGGATTGAACGTGATCCACAGGAATTGTTCGCCGCCATTCCCCCGAGTGTCGCGCGGGATGCCGTTGACACATCAACAGGATACCACCATCCATCTGATTTTAAATGGCGATTTAGATTGTCCAAAACCAACCCAGGCTGCACCGTGGCTGTTCCTGCATCCGCATCATAGTCCAGAATGCTGTTCAAATGTTTGGTGAAATCAATGACCAAGGCATCATTTACCGTTTGCCCTGATTGCGATGTGCCCCCACCACGCGGCAAAAGTGAAATGCCCTCAGTCTTGGCAAAATCCAACGCTGCTTCCACATCCTGCCATGTTTTTGGGACCATAACCGCCTGTGGCATGATTTGATAGATCGAGGCATCCGTCGCATAACGACCGCGATCAAAAGAGGATTTCAGAATGTCGCCTTCGATTTGTTTTTTCAAACGATCATAGTCTGCCATTTCACTTGACCTTTCCTGTCATCACATTCACCTTTGTAACAGTGTAGTGCAACTTTTTTCGGTTAACAGTGTGAGATCAGGACGTCACTTTCTTCAAATCCCCGGACCCACCAATACACCCGAACGCATCCTGCGTGCGATGCATCGGTCGGTCATTGACCATCGTGGTCCAGAGTTCGCGGAATTGGGCCTAGGGTTATTGCGTGATTTGAAACCCGTTTTTCAAACAGAAGGCCGCGTTGTTATCTATCCCGCCTCTGGCACTGGCGCGTGGGAAGCCGCCTTGGTCAATGTCCTTGAACCTGGTGATCAGGTGTTGATGTATGAAACGGGTCAGTTTTCGACATTGTGGAAAAACATGGCGACCAAACTGGGATATGATCCAATCTTTATCGCGGGGGATTGGCGACGCGGTGTTGATGCAAATTTAATTGCCGATGCACTGGCCCAAGACACGGATCATCAAATTAAGGCGGTCTGCGTTGTTCATAACGACACGGCAACAGGCATTACATCCGATATCGGTGCCGTGCGCGGCGCAATTGATGGCGCGTCGCATCCCGCGCTTTTGATGGTGGATACGATTTCATCCCTTGGCTCTATTGATTTTAAAACAGACACATGGGGCGTTGATATTGTCGTTGCGGGATCGCAAAAGGGTTTGATGCTGCCCCCTGGTTTATCCTTCAATGCAATTTCAGAAAAAGCATGGGCCGCATGTCAGGCGGGTGGGGATCGCCGTTCATACTGGGATTGGCGCGATATGATGACACCGAATGATGCGGGTTATTTCCCTTATACGCCTGCCACAACCCTTCTTTATGGATTGCGAGAGGCCTTGGATATGTTGGCAGAAGAGGGGTTGGAGCAGGTTTTTGCACGTCATGCACGCCATGCATCCGCGACCCGCGCAGCCGTTGAGGCATGGGGGTTAGAGATTTTGGCGCTAAACCCAGACGAACGATCAAACAGTTTGACGGCCGTTTTAATGCCAAATGGGCAGGGGGGCGATGCGCTGCGCGCTGAAATATTGGATGGGTTTGATATGTCCCTTGGAACGGGATTGAACAAGGTTGCTGATAAAATTTTCCGCATCGGCCATTTGGGCGATTTCAACGATTTGATGTTAATGGGAACGCTAAGCGGGGTGGAAATGGGCATGATACGGGCAGGTGTGCCGCATCAATCCGGTGGTACGCAAAGTGCGTTAAAATACCTTGCTGACCACCTCGTTTGATTTAACCACGGTCGAAATCATTACGATTTTTGCAGCCTACCTTTTTGCCGCCACGGCCAAGGGCGTCACGGGTTTGGGGTTTTCAACAACATGCCTGCCCATTTTGGTCTTTGCGATTGGGTTAAAGGACGCTCTGTCATTGGTTTTGATCCCATCGATATGTTCCAATCTTGTCGTCATGCGTCAAGTGGGACAGTTTAAACCAACAATCCTGCGGTTTTGGCCAATGCTGCTGGCAACCATTCCAGGGTTGATCCTGGGATTATGGGTCCTGTCGGGGATTGATGGGGATCGGGCCAAGGTTGTGTTTGGCCTTGTCTTATTGATGTGGTGTGGGTTTTCATTTCTGAAACCCGACCTTCGCCTGCGTGATGGATTAGAGGGGCGAATTGCGCCCGTTTCTGGTATCTGCACGGGATTTTTAAACGGGCTGACGGGATCACAGGTAATGCCCGCGGTTCCATTTTTGATGTCGCTTCACCTTGGGCGCAGCGCATTCATTCAGGCGGCCAATTGTTCCTTTACAATGTCCAGTTTTATCATGATGGCGGGATTGGGGCATCTTGGGTTGTTCACGGGTGTGGATGTTGTGATTTCAACCTTGGGCGTTGTGTGCGTGTTCATCGGTGTGAAATTCGGAACCGCCATCCGCGAACGCCTGTCGGAAAGGGCGTTTCGAAATATAATTTTGGCAATGTTAACAATGATGAGTATCAGTTTATTAATGTCATCATTTGCCGCGCCAAGTTAAGGGGTTACTTTGGCGCGACCCTTGAATTTGCGATTATGCGCCGACCAATGTGGCGTTCACAGGCGTCTGTGACGTGGCGTCTGTGGCGTCAATTTGCGTTGTCAAATCCGCAAGAAACGCAGCTTTGAGCGCGTCTATATCCTGAACCTGTGAATAGTTCATATGATGCAGTGCGTTATGTGCGCTGATCGATGTGCGCACCACAGCAAAAAGTTGGGAGAGTGCATTGAACATGATAAACCCGACCCGATTAAATGTGGATTGCGTGAGATTTGTTAAAACTTGCGGCTGACTTTTCGCCTGATGCGACCATCCAGTTTACGAATGCGTTCCATAGCTTTTTCATAATGTCATTCCTTTTGTTTACGTGGGTTACGTAATGGGGAATGGCACAAATGACATCTATAGATTTGGAATTGCCGCTATGCACCAGCGGCATGCCTCATGCAGGTCAGAAGTTTTTACGGACTGTGGCCTAATGTTCCAGCGCAACGACAACTTCGTTGGCACGATTGTCTTTGACATAGCGGCGGCCAACATCGGTCAAATAGGCATCATTGGTCAAAAGGCCCGCTTGTTGGCCTATTTGAATGGCAGTGTCCAAATCGTTGATTGCATGGCGCAGGGCAATATCCTCTAACAACCATTCACGCGCCCAAAAATCTGTCATGGTTCCCATAGAAGCCTCCATGATGTAGCGTCGTTTACTATCAATACGCAGGTGACCCGCAATCGGATCACTTTCAGGCCGTGCCGCTGTGCCGTTGCACCTGCAGGATAAACGTTCCTGTGCCATGATCCGCATCCGCAACGCGGCTCTTTTCATCGCGTTCAAATTTTTCACGCGCAAGGTGTTTGCCCAGTTCCGTTAATTGGCCGCTCTGGTCCAAATATCCTGCGGTTTTTGCAATTTCGACTATTCTGCTGACGTCATCTGTGTCGTGACGTTCCCCAATGTGGCGAAGCAGCCGTTCACGCGCCCAAAAGTCTCTCATGGTTCCTATGAAGCATTCCTCTTCTTTGGCGTCGTTCGAAGATGTTTACGGTATTAGCTTGGGAATGGATCACAAACCTACGTTTAGGGTGCTAAAACCACTCTAACACCACGCGCATGAACAATATGCTTGGTAATAACATAAAGAATGTAATGCAAAACCGTTCGGCGAGTTTGCCCCACCCATCAAAGGGATCTTCGAATTCATCTGACATATGCGTTCTCCTTTTATAGCGGAGAGGTAGAACTGCGCGTTCCGCGGTCAATACGTAACACTGTGCAATTAAAATAAGACAGAGTGTCTAGGAAACTTTACTTGTCAATCGCATAAGCGATACTAATATGCCCAGACATAAAACTATCGGACGGATGCTATGATCGAGTATGGGCACAACGGGTTATTGGTATTCCTGTCCTTGCTCGTCTCCTTGGTTGCAGGTTTCACGGGGCTTAGCCTGACCAAGGATCTGTCGTCCAAGTCATTTTCACAACGTAAAATCGCGGTGGCGCTTGCGTCCTTTGCGCTTGGGGGTGGGATTTGGTCAATGCATTTCGTTGCAATGCTTGGCCTGCAAATGCCCATTCTGTTTTATTACGATGCTGCGATCACATTGGTGTCTGCATTGATCGCTATTTTACTTGTCGCGGTGGCGCTTGGGCTGTTGCATTTCACGAACCGTACGCCTGTGACGATCATCGCGGCAGGGGGGATCACGGGGATTGGAATTTTGGCGATGCATTATGTTGGCATGGCTGGATTGCAACTGTGTCGCGCGGTCTATACTGCGCCGGGTTTACTGATCGCATCCGTTGCCGCGATGTTCATGTGTATCATGGCCTTTCGCATCGCCTATACCAACCGCAATGACAAAAACATCGTGATTGGAACGATCGGTTTTGGTGGCGCAGTATTTTCTGTGCACTTCTTTGCCATGTGGGGCACGAATTTTGTTGCTGTGGACCAGATCACGGAATTCGGACCGACAATCAATAATGAGATTATGGCGATTGGTGTCATCTTGACCAGTTTTGTCATCCTTGGTGCCTTCTTATGGGTCAGCGCGACCTTTTTAACGCCGCCGTCAGTCACGGAGGAGAAAGAGAACGATGCGCCAATGACAGAACGTATCGCCTTGCCCTGTGAAAGCGATGGCAAGCGTGTTTTTGTTTTGGCGCAGGATGTTTCGTTTCTGCGGGCGGACGGACATTACACGCAGGTTTACACAGATGAGGGGCGGCTGTTTTGCGCATGGCCCATTACACAGGCAGCAACGCGATTGCTGCCCACAGGATTTATACAAGTCCACCGCAGCTATTTGGTGAACCCAAGCAAGATCGCGCGATTTGAACGGGGCAAGGACAAGGGCAGCATTTTGTTTTCCCAAGATCTTTTGCCACCTGTTCCCGTGAGTCGATCAAAAGTCAAAGACGTCCAAGAATTGATGGCGGCGCAGGTCGGCGCAATTCGTGCAAATTAACGCGCATTTCGTGAAAAATCCCAGCTTTTGATGCATTCTGCAGTGCCTTTGCTGTGCCAGAATGTCTCACTCTCCCTCAGCTCTGAACATTTGCTGCAAGGGAGGAAAGCCAGTGATTCCAGCATCGTTTGAATATCACAGACCCAAGGATATGGCGGGGGTCCTATCCATATTGGAGGAACACGGGGATGACGCACGCGTGATGGCGGGCGGGCACAGTTTGATCCCAATGATGAAACTGCGCATGGCAGACGTGCCGCATTTGATCGACCTTCAGGATGTAGGTGGATTGGCGGGTATTACCGTCGGCGACACAATCACCATTGGCGCCATGGTCACCCAATCCGACATCATTTTACATGACGCGCTTGCAGATGCCGCGCCGATCTTACGCGAGGCTTCGCTGCAAATCGCGGACCCGCAGGTGCGCTATATGGGGACAGTGGGTGGCAATGTGGCCAATGGTGATCCGGGCAATGACATGCCAGGATTGATGCAGTGTTTGGATGCCACGTTCACAGTTGTGGGGCCAAATGGCGAACGTAAAATTCCTGCACGCGAATTTTACGAAGCTGCCTATATGACGGGGCGCGAAGATGACGAAGTGATGACTGCTGTGTCATTCGCGAAGCCTGCAGGCGGTCACGCCTATGAAAAACAAAAACGTAAGATCGGTGATTACGCCACCGCCGCCGCTGCAGTTCAGATTGTTAAGGATGGCGGAACCTGTGCCAGCGCATCGATCGCGATGACAAACCTAAGTGACACGCCTGTTTATTCAGCGGCCGCAGGGGATGCATTGGTAGGCACATCTGTAGACGGTGATGCCATTAAGGCAGCCGTCAGTGCGATGTTAAACGACATCGATCCAGTAGAAGATAACCGCGGTCCAGTCGCATTCAAACGCCATGTCGCTGGCGTGATTTTAGCCCGCGCGATTGAACGTGCTTGGGCACGCGCGTGAGGAGGGGACAATGACACAGAAAAACCAATACAAACTTAACGTAAACGGCCAAACCGTAGAAGTGACAGCGGAGTCACGTGAATTGCTGATCTACACTCTGCGCGAAAAGTTGAATATCACGGGGCCGCATATCGGGTGCGAAACATCCCATTGTGGGGCCTGCACAGTCACAATTGACGGAAAATCCGTCAAATCATGCACAATGTTCGTAGCCCAAGCCGAGGGCAAAGAAATCACAACGATTGAAGGTTTGGGCGGTCCAGACGCGCTGCACCCCTTGCAAGAGGCCTTTAAAGAGCATCACGGCCTTCAGTGTGGATATTGTACACCTGGCATGATCACACGTGCCACAAAACTTCTTGAGGAAATCCCTAACCCAACCGAGGAAGAAATCCGTTTTGGGATGGCGGGCAATATCTGCCGCTGCACAGGGTATCAGAACATCGTGAAATCAATCAAAGCAGCAGCCGCTGAGATCAACGCAGCGAAGGAGGCAGCACAATGAAGGACGAAGCAGTAACACGCGAAGATCGTGTCGCAAGCCTGAAGGGGATGGGGTGCTCGCGCAAGCGGGTCGAAGACGCGCGCTTTACCCAAGGCAAAGGCAATTATGTCGATGATATCAAATTGGATGGCATGCTATTCGGAGATTTCGTGCGCTCCCCATATGCGCACGCGAAAATTACCAACATTGATACATCCGCCGCAATGGAAGTTCCGGGTGTTCTGGCGGTTCTAACGGCGGCTGATTTGGCGCCCCTTGGGCTTCACTGGATGCCAACGCTGGCAGGAGACAAGCAAATGGTTTTGGCCGACGGCAAGGTGTTATTTCAAGGCCAAGAAGTCGCCTTTGTCGTCGCAGAGGATCGTTATGCAGCAGCCGACGGGATCGAGGCGGTTGAGGTCGAATACGAAGAACTGCCCGTAATCGTTGACCCGTTTGAGGCGTTGCAATCCGACGTCGTTCTGCGCCCTGACACGGTGGGCGAAGATGGATCGCCCGCGGATGGCGCACATGGTCCACGCAAACATCATAACCATATTTTCACATGGGAATGCGGGGACAAGGACCCAACCGAGCAGGTGATTTCAAACGCCGAGGTCGTCGCAGAAGAATCCATGTATTATCACCGCACGCACCCATGTCCGTTGGAGACATGTGGCTGTGTTGCCTCTATGGATAAGGTGAATGGCAAACTAACGCTTTGGGGCACATTCCAAGCGCCACACGCAATCCGAACTGTTGTTTCGCTGATCTCTGGTATCGAAGAACACAACATTCGCGTCATCTCACCCGATATTGGTGGCGGCTTTGGGAACAAAGTGGGGGCCTATCCTGGCTATGTCTGCTCTGTCGTGGCCTCAATCGTGACCGGCAAGCCTGTTAAGTGGATCGAAGACCGGATGGACAATCTAATGACCACGGCGTTTGCGCGTGATTATTGGATGAAAGGGCGCATTTCCGCCACCAAGGACGGGAAAATCACAGGGCTGCATTGTCATGTGACGGCCGATCACGGCGGATTTGACGCCTGCGCCGACCCAACAAAGTTCCCCGCAGGGTTCATGAACATTTGCACGGGGTCCTATGATATTCCGACCGCGTTTTTGGAAGTGGACGGTGTTTACACGAATAAGGCGCCGGGCGGCGTAAGCTATCGTTGTTCGTTCCGTGTGACCGAGGCTGTCTATTTCATCGAACGCATGATCGAAGTTTTGGCCATTGAATTGGACATGGACGCATCAGAATTGCGCAAAATCAACTTCATCAAAAAGGAGCAGTTCCCGTATAAGGCCGCATTGGGTTGGGAATATGACTCGGGCGATTATCACACCGCTTGGGACAAGGCGATGAAGGCCGTTGACTATGATGGTCTGCGTGCCGAACAAAAACAGCGTATCGAAGATTTCAAAGCTGGAAAAACACGTAAACTGCTGGGCATCGGTCTGACGCATTTCACCGAAATCGTTGGCGCGGGACCTGTCAAAAACTGTGATATTCTGGGTCTGGGGATGTTTGACAGCTGTGAAATTCGCATCCACCCAACAGGTTCGGCAATTGCGCGATTGGGCACTATTTCACAGGGCCAAGGACACGCAACAACCTTTGCGCAGATTTTGGCATCCGAAATTGGTCTGCCTGCGGACAGCATCACCATTGAAGAGGGGGACACCGATACGGCACCCTATGGATTGGGTACATATGGGTCACGCTCAACTCCTGTTGCCGGTGCTGCAACCGCAATGGCAGGGCGCAAAATCCGTGCAAAGGCACAGATGATTGCCGCCTATCTGCTGGAAGTGCATGATGATGATGTCGAATTCGACGTAGATCGGTTTGTCGTCAAGGGCGCACCAGAAAAGTTCAAAACAATGAAGGAAATCGCCTTTGCCGCCTATAATCAGGCGATCCCGGGTGTGGAACCAGGTTTGGAAGCGGTCAGCTATTATGATCCACCCAATATGACCTATCCATTTGGGGCCTATGTCTGTGTCATGGAAATTGATGTGGATACGGGTGTGACCGACATTCGCCAATTCTATGCGCTGGACGATTGCGGCACACGGATCAATCCAATGATCATCGAAGGCCAAATTCACGGTGGTCTGACCGAGGCCTTGGCCGTCGCCTTGGGCCAAGAGATTGCCTATGATGATATGGGGAACGTGAAAACAGGGACCTTGATGGACTTCTTCCTACCAACTGCGTGGGAGGTTCCAAATTACGAAACGGATCATACCGTAACCCCATCACCGCACCACCCAATCGGTGCTAAGGGTGTCGGCGAAAGCCCCCATGTGGGCGGTGTTCCGTGTTTCTCAAACGCTGTGCATGATGCATTCCGTGCCTTTGGCCTGCGTCAAACCAACATGCCGCACGATCATTGGCGGATTTGGCGCACGGCAAACGAACTTGGTTTGCACGATTAATCCAGAAAACATTCCGCCTTGCGTTTACGTGGGGCGGACACTTTATTCATGGAACGAATCTTGACTTTTCACGACCTACAATCTGGAATGGCGGATCTTGGCTATATGGCTTCAGATGATCTTGCGGTTTCTATACACTTGGCACTGACGCTTGGACGTCCCCTGTTGTTAGAGGGGGCCGCAGGTGTTGGCAAAACCGAAGTGGCGCGTGTGCTGGCAGAGATGCACGACACAGAATTGGTGCGCCTGCAATGTTACGAAGGTCTTGATGCAGCACAAGCGATCTATGAATGGAACTATCAAAAACAACTGCTGTCCATTCGCGCCTCGGCGGAAGAGGGCACAACGGGACAGGCAGCAGAGGAGCGTATTTTTTCGCGCGACTATTTGCTGGAACGCCCACTTTTGGCTGCGATTACCAAAGACAAGGCGCCCATTCTGTTGATCGACGAAGTCGATCGCGCAGATGAAGAATTTGAAGCTTATCTTTTGGAAATTCTGTCGGAATTTCAAATCACTATCCCTGAATTGGGAACGGTAAAGGCGCAGCATCCGCCTATCGTAATCCTAACCTGTAACGGGACGCGTGACCTTAGCGATGCGTTGCGCCGTCGCTGTCTTTATAGCTATGTGAATTATCCTGACCCGCAAATGGAATTGGCGATCCTAAATGCACGCCATCCGGATTTGAACGCACATCTTGCAAAACAGATCATTGGATTTGTTCAAAATCTGCGGGAAGAAGAATTGGAAAAGGTCCCCGGTATTGCCGAAATGTTGGATTTTGCCGCGGCCCTGTCGGGATTGGGAATTGCGGATCTAAGCAAGGATCCAGAACAGGTGCAGCGGGCCTTGATCGCACTGTTGAAAACCCAAAGTGATCAGGCAGCAATCACAACCGAAGTCACCCAACGCATCGCAGGAAAGGCCGCATGAGCCGTGTGACAAAATTCGCGGCCCAAGACGCAGGGCCAGCCGCCCGTGTCGCGGGGTTCATGGCGCATCTGCGGGCCAATGGTTTGCGATTGGGAGCAGCGGAAACCTCAGTTGCCCTTCACGCACTAACCGCGATGAACGCCTATTCCCCCGATGAATGCCGCAATGCATTGCGCCCAATTTGCACAGGCTGCAAAGAGGATGTTGATCAGTACGATGATCTATTTGATGCCTATTGGATGGATATGGGCCGTGTACGCACACGGGCGGTTCCTAAATTGCAAACAAAGGGAAACAATGATGTCCACTCCTCTCGGGATGCTTCAGGCGAAGCAGGCGGCAGCGCGGGCAATGCAACGACACCCGATGGCGGGGATGGCGAGGCCGAAAGCGATGGAGAAGGAAAACTAATCGCAACAGAGGTGCGAAACCTCTCGCGTAAGGATTTACGCGATTTGGTGCGATCAGAAGAGATTGCAGAGGCTGAAAGAGTTGCGCGGAAACTTGGCGAAGCACTGCGTGATTGCAGATCACGCCGCCGTATCGCCGCAACCAAGGGCGATCGGTTGCATTTTCGCAAAATCATGCGACGCAGTTTGGCGACTGGTGGCGAACCCCTTCAATTGTTAAAAAAACGCCGCCCTGATCGCACACGTAATATTGTCACCCTTTGTGATGTATCGGGTTCGATGAGCGTTTATGCCCAAGTCTTTCTCGCCTTTATCGCTGGTTTAATGCGCGCGGATCAAAAGGCGGACGCCTATTTGTTTCACACCCGATTGGTGCGTATCACCGAAACCCTGCGGGACAAGGATGCGATGCGTGCGATTGGGCGCATGTCGCTGATGGCCGATGGGTTCGGGGGCGGTTCAAAAATTGGGGCCTGCTTGGATCGCTTTGCCACGACATATGCCAAACGATTTGTGGATGGTCGTTCGGTCGTTGTGATTATGTCGGATGGATACGACACCGATCAACCGCATGTGATTTCAGATGCCTTACAGAAGCTGGGAAAACGTGGGTGCCGCATCATATGGATGAACCCGTTAAAGGGATGGCGTGATTTCGCGCCAGTGACCGCAGGAATGAAGGCGGCCTTGCCACATCTAGATCTGTTTACATCAGCAAATACTTTGTCGGATTTGGCAGCATTAGAAGGGGAGCTTACTCGCCTATGACACCTGCCGAGATCCTATCGCCTGAATTAACAGAAAAGGTTGACGCCCTGCGTGCCGCGGAAAAACCCTTTGCCTTTGCCACAATAGTGCGCACCGTTGGATCAACGGCGGCAAAGCCAGGGGCCAAGGCGTTGTTGGCCGAGGACGGTACAATCCTAGAGGGTTGGTTGGGCGGTGGATGCGCCCGTGGTGCCGTAAAGCGCGCTGCACTCACCGCGTTTCGCACCGCCGAACCACAGTTGGTTTCGGTGACGCCAGAGGAATTTTTGGCAGAGTTGGGCGTAGAAGCAGGCACACAGCACAGCGGTGTCACCTATGCGCGGAACGGGTGCCCGTCAAAAGGGACTGTTGATATCTTTATCGAACCCTCGCTACCCTTACCCGAATTGGTTGTGATGGGCGCATCCCCCGTTGCAAGAGCGCTGTGTTCATTGGCCGCGCAATTTCAATTTGCCATTCGTGCGGTTAAGGGTGATATGGAGCTAGCGCCTACATCCCGTCAACGCTACGTGGTGATTGCAACACAAGGGCAAGGGGATATGGCGGCCTTGAACGCCGCACTTGCCAATGGTCCATCTTTGATCAGTTTTGTGGGCAGTTCGCGCAAATTTGCAGCCCTTAGTCAAAAACTAATGGACGCGGGCGCAGATCCTGCAGCGGTGCGATCCGTCAAGGCGCCCGCAGGTTTAAACATCAATGCCGTGACCCCTGATGAAATCGCCCTGTCCATCTTGGCCGAATTGGTGAAACAGCGCCGCGCCGCGCGAGCAGAGGTGTAAGATGATGCAGTGTTTCAAGACATGGCTGTTTAAACGGTTGGTGAGCATTCACAAAAAATATGAGTTGACGCCCGAACAGGCAGATCAATTGGCAAAGATTAAATTTCCCTGTTGTTAAGAAAGGAACTGGCCGATGGAATTGGCTGATGAAATCATCATTAATGCGCCTAAAGATCAGGTGTATGCCGCGCTCAATGATCCTAAGGTGCTCAAGCAGTGTATCCCGGGGTGTGAAGAGTTGATCCAACACTCTGACACCGAACTTGAAGCGAAAGTGGTGTTGAAAGTTGGGCCTGTTAAGGCGCGATTTGGTGGGGAAGTGACCCTTGATAAATCGGGTGCACCTGATGCGTTTTCACTTTCTGGTCAGGGAAATGGGGGTACTGCAGGCCATGCAAAAGGGGGGGCGGACGTCACACTGACCGCCGATGGCGATACCACGATTTTGAAATATGTGGCGAAGGCACAAATCGGTGGAAAGATTGCCCAACTGGGCAGTCGGTTGATCCAAAGCACCGCCAAAAAACTGGCGGGAAGGTTTTTCACATCCTTTGCCAAGGTAATGGAGGACGCCTAACAGGCAGGAATGCTTGGCACGAATGCGCGGGTGTGAGTGCATCCGCGTTTTAATTGAGCGGTATAGTTTTTCATCAAATTCCCAGAGGCAGAATTCAAATATCTCTCCAACTTCATTCAACGACATGAACAAAACGAATTATGGCGGCGCAGTAAGATACACGGGTGATCGCGCTTAGTACTGACCGATCTTTTTCGCACCCTTATAGAATATCTGTTTTAACGCCTCGTTCGCGTTGTCGCGAAAATCAACGTCATGCGGTTGCATCAATCCTGTAGGGCGGGGGGTGTGTTCATGGTATTTATGCGTGTCGCTGCCGCGCGCCTGTTGGACGTAAATTTTACCATGAACAGAATCCACATCTGCCCCGATATAGGATTGGATCGCAAAACCAATGCGGCGATGTTTTGATGTATTATGTCCTGACCCATGAACCACCCAAGGGTGATGCAGTGACAATTGACCGGGGCGCAGTTCGATGGGAACGGTGATGTCCTCGGGCACGTCCATAACGGTTTGCCCGCGCGTCAGAAGGTTATCTTTGCCATAAGTATCGACATGGTCGCGTTGGCCTGCGTGGTGGCTGCCTTCCCACATGTACATACATCCGTTTTCCGTTGTCACATCGGATAGGGCTAGCCATGCGGTCACCCAGTTAAACGGTTCCAATCCAATATAACGCGCGTCTTGGTGCCAACTGATAAACCCCTTTTGTTCAGGCTCTTTCACAAACAACGTGGTGCCGCCCACCAAAATATTTGGTCCGATCAGGCTTTCGACCGCATCAAGGATTTTGGGATTATGCGCAATCCGATCAAACAGGGGGGTCACATAATGCACATTATTACGGTTGCGCCCTGCAACTGCGTCGGGATGTGAGGCCTCAAGCGCCTCAAGCTCAGCACGTAATTCGGCCGCTTCCTCGGGCGTGAAAATGTCAATCGGGGCAACATATCCGTTTTCATTATAAAATGAAATTTGTTCTGGGCTTAGTGCGGACATCTCGACCTCATTTAAATTTTTGCCGAGTGTTCCAGACAATGCCTATTCTGGCAAGCGATTTACGCATCATTTCTAGGCCGTTTGAACATGTCCTCTTACCAACCTGATAAATCTAGGATAGCGATATAGGGACAAATCTTTAGAAAGATATATTTCAGATGCAGCAGATACACGGCATTGGGTTGAAAATTGGCGCCATTGCATTGTTCACGGTGATGTTTGCATTGGTCAAGGCGCTGTCGGATACGATCCCCGCCGGGCAGGCCGTATTCTTCCGATCCGCCTTCGCGATCCCGGTGTTATTCGCATGGCTTATGATGCAAGGCGAATTGGCAGGCGCGGTAACTGTCAAATCAAAGCGCGCGCATGTGTGGCGTGGATTTGTTGGAACGGCGGCCATGGGGTTGAATTTCACGGCGGCAGGTTTCCTTCCCTTGCCTGAAATTACGGCCATTGGTTTCACCACACCGCTGCTGATTGTTGTGTTCGCCTCGGTGATGTTGGGGGAAAGGGTGGGGGTTTACAGGATCAGCGCCGTTTTGGTTGGTTTGATCGGTGTTTTGATTATCGTTGAACCACGCCTCACCTTTGGCGAAATGGACCCCACCCAAGATGTCATGATGTTGGGCGTCATTTTGGCGATCAGCGCGGCCGCCTGTGCTGCATTGGCGCAAATTCAAATCCGAAAAATGGTTCAGGTGGAACGCACCTCGGCGATCATTTTCTATTTTTGCATCACGGCCAGTCTATTTTCCCTAAGCACTGTTGGAACTTGGGTGTGGCCCAATTTATCACAATTCTTAATTCTAATCTTGATTGGGATTTTGGGTGGGGTTGGGCAAATTATGTTGACCACGGCCTATCGTTATGCGCCCGCATCTGTGATTGCCCCATTCGATTATACGGCCATGATCTTTGCGCTTGGGATTGGCTATTTTGCCTTTGCCGAATTGCCCAGTGCACAGATGATATTGGGTGCGGGTATTGTAATTGCCGCGGGTGTTTTTGTGATCCTGCGAGAGGCCCGTTTGGGTTTGCGCCGTGGACAGGCACGCCGTGCGAAACCTCCGCCAGCGCTGTAATGCCGTTTAGGCGGCCAGTTTACTTTCAAGCTTTGTCAGAAATGATAAACAGGCATCCAATTGCGATAGGTCAATAAATTCGTCGGGTTTGTGGGCCTGCTCAATAGATCCAGGCCCGCAGACCACCACGGACATGCCAAGGGCTGCAAAAATTCCTGCCTCGGTTCCAAAGGGAACGACATCGGCGTGGTTCTGGCCCGTTAATTCCAAGACGATGTCGCGGGCTTCATTTTGATCAGTCGGTTCCAACCCAACAACCTCTCCGACGATTTCGGTTGTGATGTTTGCGTTCGGATCGCGACGCTGCATTTCAGGGAGCAATGTGTCGCTGACATAGGTTTCAATTGTATTTTTGACATAGGAAAAGTCGGCATCTTGGACAGGGCGAAATTCCCAATCCATACTACAATTTTCGGGGATCACATTGTGAATATGGCCGCCTGTGATCCGCCCAATGTTTAGGGTGGTCCATGGGGGGGCAAAACGACCGTTTTCTGGCGCACGCCCTTGCAAATCTTGTGCAATATCCATCAGTTTCGTGCCATAACGCATGGCGTATTCAATCGCGTTCACCCCAATGTCGGGCATGGAACCATGCCCTGCTTTGCCATGAAAATGTGTTGTGTATTCACAGCATCCCTTATGCCCCTCAATCGCTTTCATGCGTGTGGGTTCGCCGATAATCGCAAGGCGGGGTGTTATCCCCTGGTCCTGCAACAATTTGGCCAAACCTTGCGCGCCAATGCACCCCGTTTCCTCGTCATAGGTAAAGGCGAAATGCACAGGGGTCTTTAGGGGTAATTTCGCGTAATCCTGAGCCTTGGTCAGACAGGCGGCGATAAACCCCTTCATATCACAGGTCCCGCGCCCGTATAGCCGCCCATCACGTTCGACCATGTCAAAGGGATCATGGCTCCAATCCTGATCTGCAACGGGTACCACATCCGTATGGCCAGATAGCAATACACCGTTTTCATGTCCCTGACCGAGGGTTGCGAACAGATTTGCCTTGGTTCCATCGCGGGCATGGTTCAACAAAACATCCGCACCCACATGATCCAGATAATCCGCCAAATATTCAATCATCTGCAAATTGCTATCGGCTGAAATTGTGGGATAGGCAATCAGCTGCCGCAATATATCCTGTGTATGATCTAGTTGATTCATCCTAAATCTCTTTGACAAAGAGTTTTCGTTCCATATTTGCCATCGGTTTTGCGGGTCCGTCTGGGGTGATCAATATGGTTTCTGTGGTTTCCAATCCCCAATCCTCCATCCAAAGTGCGGGCATGAAATGGAACACCATACCGGGTTCTAAAACGGTCTCATCTTCGGTGCGTATGGATGCAGTGCGCTCTCCCCAGTCTGGTGGATAGCTCAGGCCAATGGGATAGCCCATGCGGCCACTGCGTTTAATCCCGTGACGTGCTAAAACAGACATAAACGCATTAGCAATATCGCAAGTTCGGTTGCCCGCACGCGCGGCGTTCAAACCTGCCTCAATCCCCTCAATCTGGGCGGCCTCAAAGCGGCGAACCTCATCAGATGGGGTTCCTAAATACACAGTTCTGCATAGCGGTGAATGATAGCGCCGATAACATCCAGACAGTTCAAAAAACGTTGCCTCATCCTCACGCATCGGTGCCCCATCCCACGTCAAGTGGGCGGCCGTTGCATCGATACCCGACGGAGTCAGAGGCACAATCGCAGGATAATCCCCCCAATCATCCCCAACACCTGTGATGCCCGCATGCATAATGTCCGCCACCAAATCGTTTTTGCGCAGACCTGGGGCCGCGCGCTCAATGGCAGTCGTGATCACTTTTTCCGAAATGCGGGCAGCTTTTTCGATAAAGGCGATTTCATCCGCTGATTTGATCAAGCGCTGCCAATTCACCAATGCGGTGGCATCGATCACAGTTACATTGGGCAATTCAAAGGTCAGAACCAAATGCGCCTTGGCCGAATAATAATAATTTTCCAATTCAACGCCCAAACGTGCTGTTTCATATCCCATGTCTTTGATTATGCGGGCCAGATCCGCCATTGGATGAAACTCAGTGGATTGAATATAATGATCGCCATAACCGATAATATTATCATGGGACATCCAACAGGTACGGCGCCCGCCAAACATATCCATCATGCGTCCCCACCAAATGGGATCACGATCCATTGTTACAATCACGCCCTGATGTACATAAAACGACCATCCATCATATCCCGTCAGCCATGCCTGATTTGAGGGGTCTGTGACGAATAAAATGTCGATCCCACGCTCTGCCATCGCGGTGCGTGTTAGAGTTAATCGGCGATCATATTCGGATTGGGAAAAGGCAGGGTGGGTCATTTTCGAATACCTAATTAAGTCACTTTGCCGGATTTTGACGGCCTTTACATGGCTGCGTCAAGTCTTTGGTTTCAATCGTTGTCGAACCAGTTCAACGAACCAGTCCATGCCATATGCCAAGGCATCGTCGTTAAAGTCATAACCACTGTTGTGCAAAGGCGCGCTATCGCCGTTTCCGATGATCGCAAAGGCCCCCGGTGCAAGCGTTAAGGCGCGTGCAAAATCCTCGGAAGCGCCCATGGGCGCGCCATTTGCATTCACGTTGTCAGGCCCAAAAATGGTATTCGCTGCGGTGACACAATGATCCACTGAATCGGCGTCATTGATTAACGGTACAAACACCCGATCATAGGTCACATCTGCTGTGCACCCATGCGCCGCGGCTATTCCGATTGCGATGCGTTTTATCGCGGATTCTATTTTTTGACTCACTTCATCACTAAAATGACGACAGTCTCCTTCAATCCGCGCTGTGCTGGAAATTGCGTTTTTCACATTGTCCCCAGCGATTGATGTGACCGAAACCACCGCCAAATCAGCCGGATCAACGTTGCGCGACACAACCGTTTGCAATTCGTTCACAACGGAACAGGCGCAGACAATCGCATCGTTACATTCATGTGGGCGCGAGGCGTGACCGCCTGTACCATAAACAGTGATCACAAACCCATCCTCGGCCCCCATAAAGGCGCCCGCACGTGTTTCAAATTGCCCGATGGGCAGACCCGGCATGTTGTGTAGTCCATAGATTTCGTCAAATTTGATCGTGCTGCCCAAACCGTCTGCAATCATGGATTGCATTCCCTGACCCCATTCTTCGGCCGGCTGAAAGACGAAATGAACTGTGCCATCAAATCCACCTTCGGATGTTAATCGTGCCGCAGCCCCGAGCAACATGGCTGTATGGCCATCATGACCACAGGCATGCATCAGATTGGCTTTTTTAGAGGAATAGGGCAGGTTGGTTGTTTCGTGGATTGGTAGGCAATCCATATCGGCGCGTAGCGCGATCGTGCGATCCGATGACCCAATTCGTAGCGAGGCGACGATACCTGTTTTCCCAATTCCTGTTTTGACATTGCTAATTCCGAATGAGCGCAGTTTATCAACAATAAATGCGGCTGTTTGGGTTTCTTGGTGACCGAATTCAGGGTTTTGATGAAGAAGATGACGCCAATTTCGCATTTGCTCGATCAAAGTAGTCTCTGTCATCTGATACCCTTTCATTGCGTTGGATAGGGTTTGGTACACAGGTTCCGCTTTGTCTTGCAACTGCCTAGACCATTAAATCATGATCGCGCTTTCAAAAAATACTTGCCCAAATGCGCAGAATCTGGGCCACTGACACGGAAACTAGGTCTGAGTGTTTGATGACGCAAAAACTGTTGTTGATTATTTTGGATGGCGTTCCCTATCGCAATTGGGTGCGGTTGTTTGGAAACTTGGAAGGATGGGTGGAATCGGGCGATGCGCAACGATTTAAAATGTCATCCGTTTTACCCAGCACCTCTGCATCCTGTTATGCCTCAATCCATACGGGCGTCACACCACAGGTACATGGAGTGACAGGCAACGATACGATTTTTCGCCTGTCGCAGCCTGATATTTTTTCACAGGCACGAAAATCTGATCAGATAACAGGGGCCGTGACCCATAGTTTTTGGTCCGAATTTTTTAACCGCGCGCCTTTTGATCCTGTGCGCGACATAGAATACGATGAACCAGAAAGCCAGAGCATCAATTACGGCCGATTTCATACGATGACAGGATATGGTTACAAAAACCAAATGACCCCCTCTGACGCAGATCTGTTTGCAACCCTGACCATGCTATGCCAGCGTTTTGGTTTGGGTTATGGAATACTGCACACCTGCACGTTGGACAGCATGGGGCATCGATTTTTTCACGATAGTCCCGAAATGGATCACGCGTGTTATATGATGGATCATATGCTGGCCCCATGGATCATAAAATGGCGTGACATGGGGTATCAGGTGATCGTCACCGCCGATCACGGGCAGGATACACGTGGGCATCACGGCGGGCATGATCCATTGCAGCAGGACTTTGCACTCTATTACTTTGGGGATGCGCAATCTCTTTGCGGAAATACAACGCTTAATCAACTGCAGCTGGCCCCAACGATTTTATCATTGCTGGGGGCGTCAATCCCCGACACGATGCAGGCGCCTATTTTTCTGAAAAGTTAAGATGTAGGTTTAAATGGCAGCGATGGATATGAAAAATAGAAACAATTAAGTTAGAATTTTACACACTTTAAGGCAAGCCGTTTTAGCTTTTTGTGGTCCTAAAATCACTTTTGATCGCCTTACGGTACGGACTAGAAAAAGGATGATGTTTCTTAATGTTTGCGTCATTTGATTTGTAGTGATGAAATTGTATCGGATATGTGCAGATGACAATTCGAGGACCCAATAATATCCACAAACGATCGTATGGCCAGCTTTTGTTATATGTTTACCGTTGGGTTATGCCTGAAACGTATTTTCATATGCTTTTCGCAATTCGTTTTTTTGAACCTTGCCCATCGTGTTTCGTGGAAGGGCATTTATAAAGACTACCTTTTTTGGGCATTTGAATTTTGCCAACCGCTTTTGCAGTGGTAAAGTAATTTGATCAGCCACTAACTTTACACCTGATGTGGGCACAACAACCGCAAGAACTGCTTCGCCAAAATCAGGGTGGGGGACGCCGATGACAGCCGATTCATTCACACCATCCAAATCGTCAATCTCGGTTTCAACTTCTTTGGGATACACGTTGTAACCGCCGGAAATGACCAAATCCTTAGATCGGCCAATAATTGTGATGTATCCATCCTCATCAAACTTTGCGATGTCGCCTGTGATAAAGAACCCATCATCGCGGAAATCTTCGGCAGTTTTTTCAGGCATGCGCCAATATCCTTGAAAGACGTTTGGTCCGCGCACCTCAAGACTGCCAATATCGCCCTTTGGCAGTTCATCCCCTGTTTCTGGATCGACCACACGCAATTCGATGTTGGGCAGGGGAAATCCAACCGTACCCGCGCGCCGGTCCCCGTCATAGGGGTTTGAGGAATTCATTGTTGTTTCCGTCATGCCGTAGCGTTCAAGTATGCGTTGGCCTGTCTTGGCCTCAAATTCGCGGTGTGTCTCCGCCAATAGCGGCGCACTACCCGATACAAACAAGCGCATATGGCTCAGGTTTTTGGAGTTACAACGTTCGTCTGCCAACATTCGTGTGTAAAATGTTGGCACACCCATCATTGTGGTCGCACTCCCGATTTTATCCATCACAACATTGATGTCGAATTTAGGTAAAAATATCATTGATGCACCGACATTCAATGAAACGTTTATCGCCACAAACAATCCATGTGCGTGAAAAATTGGCAGCGCGTGTAATAACCGATCCTCTGATGTGAAACGCCACGCTTCTGACAGGCTTTCAGCATTAGACAATAAATTTTTGTGGCTGAGCATCGCTCCCTTAGATCGGCCTGTCGTGCCAGATGTATAAAGGATCACGGCCAAATCATCAGGCCCTCGTTCTGCAATGAGACAGTCGGTTCCTGCGACCCTTGCTGCATCCATCAATGTCCCATCTGAATTTTCACCCAGTGTGAACAAGGTCGCATTGTGGTTTGCGCAAATTGGTGCCAGTTGATCTGCTGCCTGAATAGACGATACCACAATGGTTGGTTCTGCGTCCCCCACAAAATAATCCATTTCGGCAGGCATATAGGCTGTGTTCAGTGGCAAAAACAGCGAACCTACACGTAAACATGCCAAATACAGCGCCAAAGCCTCGATTGATTTTTCGCATTGCATCGCAACGCGGTGCCCAGGTTCCACGCCCGCATCGAGCAAAACATTTGCTATCTGTCCTGATAATGCGAACAGCTGTTCGCCTGTCACCTCTGAATCATCAGGGCGGATCAAAACTGCATCGCGACGCATTTCAAGCGGAGCCACAAGGGCATCAAATAGCATGTTCATATTTCGGGTATTCCATAGCGGATTTTAAACTCTTGTTTGTGTATTGCCATAAATGCGTTGTCTCCTTCAATATAGCGATGCAAAATACTTTCAAGTTTGTCCCCATTACGAGAAATCAAAAAATGTAATTGTTCCCAACCTGACATACGTGTCGATGTACCGAAGTCATCGCGGCACTGGCTCGGGGCGAGGATATTGACCCCACGCACTATTACATGCGCACACACGCCATTTTAGAAACGGTTGATCCTGACCTTTCTTGCATCAATCGCACCCTATTTGTTGGGACAGTGGCGCGATTGGCGGATCAGGTGATTATGACACTTTTCGTAATCCGCTAGATCATTGGTTCAAATACGGCATCATCGGTGTCGAATTTGATGCAGAATCTTTATCAATTCGAACCGAGCCTGATGAAGTCTTCAGCACCGAGATAGGCCATGGATTTCGAACAAGTATTACATCATTTACGTCATTTGCATGAGGATCATAATGACCTGCGGGCATTCTGTTCCTTTCCGACCGATGTTGTCACGCAACCTGTCACGGCCCGCCATATGGGCGCACAGGATCATTTTGATGCAGAAACTGGATTGTTTGGGGATGAATACGCGGCAACTCGATCCCTATTAAAACAGCTTGGTCCGTTGGCCTATTGGCGCGATACCTATGCAGGGACCAATGTCAGTGATCGTTTTATGGATGAATTTGGGTGTTTTAGTTTGATTGGGCAAAATGGATTTTTCAATAGTGATCAGATGAATGCATGGATGGTCTATATGCCAGCGGGGCTTTATTACCCTTGGCATCAGCATCCAGCCGAGGAGATGTATCTATGTCTAGCAGGTGAGGCTGTTTTCAAAAAAGACGGTGCGCCCGATAAACACATTGGGGAAGGGGGCGTGACGCTTCATGCCTCAAACCAGTCGCATGCTATGGAAACATTGGATCACCCCGTTTTGTGTTACGTGGTTTGGCGTAATGAATTTACCACGAAACCCGTTTTAACCTATGACGATGCGACATAAGCGATTTGAAATTGTCTGGTGTTTGTAAATCCCTCTGCTAGGGTCGCACTAACATAAAGAATTGGACACCCCCTGTGACGCAAACAAAACTCTCTGTTTTATTGATGATTGGGGCTATGTTTGTGTTCACCCTGATGGATGCGGTGGCCAAGGTGTTGACGCAGGAAATCGGTGTCTGGCCAACATTATGGACCCGATATTTGGGACAGGCCATTTTGGTGTTTTTGATCGTTTTGCCGCGGTTTGGGAAAATTGTAAAAACCTCTTTCCCGCTGCTTCAATTGGCGCGGTCTGTGTTTTTGATGTGCGCGACCATGTGTTTCTTCTGGGGGATTTCAAACATCGGCTTGGCCGAGGCGACCGCGATTATGGATATCAGTCCTGTGTTAATCACCTTGGGCGCTGTTTTGTTTTTGGGCGAACGGATCGGTATTCGGAGGTTGATCGGGATCATTGGAGCACTGATTGGCGCGTTGATTGTGATCCGGCCAGGAAGCGATGTTTTTTCCGTTTATGCCTTGTTTCCTCTGGGGGCTGCGATTTGTTATTCTGGCTATAACATTATCACGCGTTTTGTGGGCGCGCGCGAAGATCCCTGGACATCCCTTTTTTATACGGCCCTTTTTGGGGCAATCGTGTTCAGCACAATTGTTCCATTTCATTGGCAACCGTTAAGCGTGTTCACAATCACCCTGATGGCTGCGCTGAGTGTTATGGCCACATCGGCGCAATGGTTATTGATCAAGGCCTTGTCGTTAGGCGAAGCAAGCCTTTTGGCACCTATCGGATACATTGCCCTGATTTTTGCAACACTTTGGGGGTTCCTGTTATTTGGTGATCTACCTGACCAATGGACAGTCATTGGTGCCTTGGTGATCGTCGCATCGGGTGTTTATGTTTGGTCGCGCGAACGCAAGGCGGGGTAAAATTAGGTTCACACAGTGAACTCATGACTTGCTATTCCCTGATTTTGTTATTCTTATGTGAAAAATTATAAAACAAGGACCCCGCATGAACATCCTTTTCATCATGTATGATCAGCTGCGTTTTGATTACCTTAGTTGCGCAGGTCACCCAAAATTACAGACCCCTAATTTCGATCGGGTCGCACAAATGGGTGTTCGGTTTACAAATGCCTATGTGCAATCCCCCATTTGCGGGGCCAGCCGCATGTGTTTTTACACGGGTCGCTATACATCTAGCCACGGGGCGCAATGGAACAACTTCCCACTGCGGGTTGGTGAACACACCTTGGGTGATCATCTGCGCAAAAATGGGATGGATTGCTGGCTCCTTGGTAAAACCCATATGAAGGCCGATGCCGAGGGAATGGAACGTTTGGGCCTAACACCTGATACGGTGATCGGGGCGCGTCAGGCAGAATGTGGGTTTGATGTTTGGATCCGCGATGATGGTTTGTGGGGTCTGGGACCAGATGGGTTTTATGATGAAAAACGCTCCCCCTATAACGCTTATCTTAATAGCAAAGGGTATGAGGGCGTGAACCCTTGGGCTGATTTTGCGAATGCGGGTATTGAGAATGGCGAAAAAGCATCGGGTTGGATGTTTAAGAACGCCGATAAACCTGCAAATATTAAGAATGAGGATAGCGAGACGCCGTGGCTGACATCGCGCACGATTGATTTCATGAATGAGGCGAAAGGCCCGTGGTGTGCCCATGTCAGCTATATCAAACCGCATTGGCCCTACATTGTGCCTGCGCCTTATCACAACATGTTCACCCCTGCAGATGTGCCGCCGCCCTTGCGCCACGAGGTTGAATTGGATGATCCTCAACCCGTCTTTGGATCCTATCAAAAGAACAAGATCGCGCAGGCGTTTCAGCGCGATGATGTACGCGACAAGGTGATCCCAGCCTATATGGGATTGATCAAACAATGTGACGACGAATTGGGCCGCATTTTGGATCATCTGGATGAAACAGGTCAGATGGCCGATACAATGATCGTTCTGACCTCGGATCATGGGGATTATTTGGGCGATCATTGGTTGGGGGAAAAGGATTTGTTCCACGAACAATCCGTAAAAATTCCAATGATTATTTATGATCCACGCGCCGATGCGGATGCGACACGGGGCACAACCTGTGATGCATTGGTCGAAAGCATTGATTTGGCCGCCACATTTGTTGAGGCGGCAGGCGGCGAAGTCTCCGATCACATTATCGAGGGGCGTTCGCTATTGCCCTGGCTGCGCGGGGAAACGCCAGAGTGGCGTGATTTCGTGATCAGTGAATTTGACTATTCCCCAACGCCGCAGGCCGTGCGGTTGGATGTCGAACCACGTGATGCGCGCCTGTATATGATCTTTGATGGCCGCTGGAAAATGATGCATGCCGAAGGTGGGTTCCGTCCCATACTGTTTGATTTGGAAAACGATCCTGAGGAATTC
>JAFMKS010000023.1 GCA_017852835.1 Paracoccaceae bacterium | reverse complement strand
CCTTTGCCGGTGCGATTGGTCAGCCAGATGCCCACGCGGGTGAAATTCCATGTGCATACGTGGAATTGGTCGCAGGGGCCGAGGTGAGCGAGGAGGAATTGATGGCCTTCTGCATAGAAAATGTCACTGAACGCGCAGCCCATCCAAAACATATGCAAATTTTGTCAGAGCTGCCCAAAACAGCCGTGGGCAAAGTGTTCAAACCTGATCTGCGCAAAAGCGCGATTACACGCATTTACAATGCGGCACTGGCCGATGCGGGGGTTGATGCATCCGTCGTGTCCGTGAGGGACGATAAAAAGCGCGGCCTTGTCGCACAAGTCTCAGGTGGAGCAGATGACGCGGCCATCGGCGGCGTGCTGGGTGCCTTCATCAATCAGTGGGAACGCGCACAACCCGCGTGATGTAATAAGATCATGCGCGTATGGATCCGCGTGTGATCTACCAACACTGTCAAAAATGTTTACTGCTGTTTCGCGTCGGGACCGCAGAACATATTGTAAAGCAATTCAATAAGTTGCGCGGTGTTATTGTTTGCCAATGAATAATATATGGTTTTCCCGTCACGACGGGTGTCAACCATGCCGTCCTCGCGCAGGCGAGCCAACATCTGGCTTACGGCAGCTTGGCGACAGTTTAGGATGTCTTCCAATTCGCTTACGGATTTTTCGCCAGATCCCAAATGGCATAGGATCATCAAACGCCCCTCATGCGCCATTGTTTTCAGGAAATTCGCCGCAAGTGCCGCGTTTGTTTCCATCTCTTTTGGAGGGGATTTTAAATCGATTGCCATGTTGCGCCTGTTATAAATTTTGGGCGCACCATGACATATTCGCTTTTTGAGATCAATTCTTTATCGGCGCGCCCCCTTGAAACGAATTGCCGTTTTGATAGTCACAGGGATCGTCCTGCATCATCAAGTGCAAACCTGTGCCCGTAAACGGATGGGCGCGGGCCAAATCCTCGTCCACATCAATCCCCAAACCTGGGGCGGTTGGGGCGGGGATATATCCGTTCTCCACCCGTATGCTGCCCTTGATCAATTGATCGTGGAACGGGGTTTCAATGGTTTCTGCGATCAATAGGTTGGGAATGGACACGGCCAAATGCACATTGGCGGCCCATTCAATGGGCCCCGCATAAAGGTGCGGTGCCATTTGCGCATTAAAGA
Source organism: Paracoccaceae bacterium (assembly GCA_017852835.1). Lineage (GTDB taxonomy): Bacteria > Pseudomonadota > Alphaproteobacteria > Rhodobacterales > Rhodobacteraceae > HIMB11. Next base: position 30,037 of record JAFMKS010000023.1, on the reverse strand, counting down.
TTTCGGCAATCGCGGCAGTTTTCTTCATCTCCCAAATGCCACCTGCACGCCCCAATGCGGGTTGCAGGATTGACGCACCGCCTGTACGCAGCACCGTCCCAAATTCCGCCTTTGTCGTCATGCGTTCACCCGTGGCAATGGGGATGTTCACGGCGCGTGCGACGTTCGCAAACTCCAGCAGGTTGTCTGGGGGAATGGGTTCTTCATACCAAAGGGGATTATAGGGTTCGATCGCCTTGCCCAAACGAATGGCGCCATCGGTGTTGAACTGACCATGGGTGCCAAACAGGATATCGGCCCTGTCGCCAACGGCGGCGCGGATGGCGGCGCAGAATTCAACCGACATGGAAATATCGCTTAGGGCGGGGTGGTGGCCGCCGCGCATGGTATATGGACCAGCGGGATCAACCTTGACTGCTGTGTAGCCACGCGCAACCAAATCCGTGGCACTTTCTGCGTTCCATTCAGCATTCGTCCAGAATTGGGATACATCGTGATGTGCCATTGGATAAAGATAGCTATAGGCGCGCACACATTCATTCATCATCCCGCCGAGCAAAGCCCAAACGGGGCGATCCCGATCCTTGCCCAAGATATCCCAACAGGCGATTTCCAATCCTGAAAAGGCCCCCATGACCGTTAAATCAGGGCGCTGTGTAAAGCCCGATGAAAACGTACGACGAAACATGCGTTCCACGTTTTCTGGATTTTCGTTCAGGAAATAGCGAGAAAATACATCTGTGATGACGGCGCGCATGGCCTCTGGCCCGATGGACGAGGCATAGCATTCGCCCCAACCTGTAATGCCCGTGTCCGTTGTCAGTTTCACCAATATCCAATACTGCCCTCCCCATCCTGGTGCAGGGGGGGCGGTGACGATAATATCCAGATCCGTTAGACGCATGAAACGCTTCCTTTAGATGTCAAATTCGATGACATTGCGCTTGGCCGATCCTGATTTTGTATCTTCGATCGCCTCGTTGATTCGATCCAAACGCCAACGGCCCGACACCAATTCATCCAATTTCAGGCGGTCTTGTTGGTACATATCGACCATCCATGGAATATCGCGTTGGATCACCACATCGCCCATTTTTGAACCAACCATGCCTTGGGACACGGCGGCCATCATCACAGGTTCATAGGTGGAGCTTTCGCCCGATTTTGGCATGCCCACCATTACAACCTTGCCGCCATATCCCAAATATCGGGGGGCCTGATCGTAAACTGCACTGACGCCAACGGTGACAAAGACTGCGTCTGCACCACGCCCAATCGCCTTTTTCGCATCACGCCATGGGGCGTCACCCGTTGCCAAGACACCATCCGTTGCGCCAAACTCTTTGGCGATTTCCAATTTCTCTTCGCTCATGTCCACGGCGACAATGCGGCGTGCGCCCGCGATACGTGCGCCCTGAATTGCATTTAGGCCAACACCCCCTGCGCCAATCACCACAACGTCCTGACCGGGGCGCAACGCTGCGGCATTCACAACCGCGCCGACGCCCGTGATCACACCACAGGCCAAAAGAGAGGCAGAGGCAAAGGGAACGCTTTCAGGGATTTTCACGACTTGGGATTGGGCAACAACCACCTTTTCCGCAAATGCCCCACAGGCCATCGCCTGCATTAGGGGGGCGCCCTCGGCTGTTTTGATCGGTCCTTCAACCCCATCCACAGGAGTTTCGCAAATGGTTGGCGCGCCCCCTGAACAGTTTGAACAATATCCACAGGCGCGGATCAGGGTCACAACGACATGATCGCCAACATTCAGACCGCGCACATTATCCCCAACCGCGCTTACACGGCCCGCGGCCTCGTGCCCATAAACCGCAGGCAGGAACCCACCCCAGTCCCCATTGGCAAAGGAAATATCCGAATGGCAAATCGCGACGGCACCCAATGTGACCTCGATTTCTTCATTTTCAGGTGCGCGCAGGTCGATATCCTCGACATGCAGGGGTTTGCCAAATTCGTGGCATACGGCAGCTTTGATGCGGGTCATCTTATGTCCTCACTGATTTTTCGTCAGTTTGGAACAGACAGGCGCAGACGCAAGCCCGAAATCGTCATCAATGGTCGTTAGGCGGCATTATTTTTGCGAAGGGATGCGAAAGAACACCAAGAGCGCGATCAGAACCAAGATGCCCGAGATGAAAAAGGGCATGCCCGGGAAATAAAACGCGCTGTCATCTTTGCTAAACGCGTAAAAGATGCTGGTCATCGTGATCGGTGTGATCATCATGGCCAAGGCGTTCAAACTGCTAATAACACCCTGCAATGCGCCTTGATTTCTGTCCCCCGCGGCACGTGACATCCAGGCCTGCAGTGGGGGTTGGGCAATCACGCCAAGGGCCGCAAATGGGATCATCATCAATAGGATTATCCCGTTCGTCATGATTGAGATGAGCCACAGCGATATTACCTCAATCACCAATCCATAAATTAATGTGCGCCGTTCGCCAAAACTGGCGATAAAGGGTTTGACCAATGCCCCCTGAACAACCGCAAAACAAACCCCATAAATGGTCAGCGATATCCCAATCATCCCGGGTGACCAGTCAAAGCGCACTTCGGTGAAAAAGGGCCAGATGGCCGCATAAATCGCGGTGCCGATGGAATAAAGAAGAAAGACAATGAACATGTCCCGCAATCCGCCCAATTTGGCCAGCGCCTGAAATGCACCAAAGGGGTTGGCGCGACGCCAATCAAAGCTTTGGCGGATATCATCCGTTACGCTTTCGCGCAGCCAAATCGCACAGGACAGGGCGTTTAGCGCGGCTAAGGCCGCCGCCGCATAAAACGGGGCGCGCGGGCCAAATTCACCCAGCAGGCCGCCCAAAACGGGCCCCAAAACAAACCCCATACCAAAGGCCGCCCCGACAAGCCCAAAACGCGCAGCCTTCTCCTCAGACGTGGAAATATCGGCGATATAGGCCGAGGCTGTGGCATGGGTCGCCGCCGTTATCCCGCCCACAATCCGCCCGATCAGCAATAACCAAACGGTCTGCGCCACAGCCATGATCAGATAATACGCAACCATCACGATCAAAGAGATCAGGATCACAGGTTTGCGTCCCACCCGATCTGACAGAGTGCCCAGAAGGGGGCCAAATAGAAATTGCATCATCGCAAAAACCGAGGCAAATGCGCCGGCCCAAACCGATGCATCGGCAGTTGTGGAATTGGGTAGGACCGATTTGAACAATTCGGGCATCACAGGGATCATGATGCCGATCCCCATCGAGTCGAGCAGTACCGTCATCAAGATGATGATAACTGGGAAGTTGATTTTTGATTTGTTCACGATGTCTCTGCCTCTTTGGCGCGCACGGCAAAGGCGTGGGCCTGCTCTGGCGCGGTGCCCATTTGATTTGCGCTGCCAAACTGGGCGGCATCGTTGAATGGATACTTTGTTTTTGCCAAGGCGATCAAATTTGATCCTGTGGCCAGTGCCTCTTGGCACAATTGTTTGACGGTGGCTTGCGCCTCGGTGCGGGGCATCGTTTTGGCCAATTCAAAACTTAACGCCTCGGCATGGATCATTTCGTTCGTGGCTGTGATCTGTGCTGACAGCGCCGTTTGGTTTGGCGATACAGCAGCAGAGATATCATTTGCAATTGTCAGGGCCGCCATGGCCCCCAAACACAATTGGGGCAGGGCCAACCATTCGCTAAACCACGCAGCGCCGTCACGTGCCTCTTTATGTTGAGCGGCAAGGGTCAGAGTGGTTTGTAAACCGACAGCTTGGTTGGCCAATGCCACAATCGTCGATGCCTGAACCGGATTTTCCTTTTGTGGCATGGTTGATGATCCACCTGTTGCGCCGATTTGCACGGTTTTCAGGGTGCTTTGAGAATGGATCAAAATGTCTTGGGCAAATTTGCCCAGGGCTTGGTTCAATCGGGTTTGCCATGCGGCGATACGCTGGATTGGACTACGATCATTGTGCCAGTTGCGTTTTGGATCTTGTAATCCCAATGCGGCGGCCAATTCGGCGCGAAGTCCCGTTGGATCGTCCCCTAAAGCCGAGGCCGTGCCCGCCGCGCCCGCAAGGGACACCCAAAGTGTGCTGGCGCGTAGGTTTTCCATTTCATCCAGCAAGTCAATCAATGGATGACCCCATGATGCAACTGTTGCCCCAAAGCTGGTCAGCGTTGCAGATTGCCCATAGGTGCGGGCAACCATCGGGGTTTCGGCGTGATCTGTCGCCAGTTTGCGCAAATGCGCGATCATGGATTTGAGCGCGCTTTCCTGCAACCCCAGTAACTGACGCAAGCGCAGCATCAACGCGGTATCCGTAATATCCTGCGATGTTGCCCCAAAATGCAGATATTGTGCATGTTCGGGCGCCTGCATCAGTTTCCTAAATTCCGCAACCAGTCCAGGAACACTTACCCCATTTTGTCCCGTAGCATCGCTCAAACCAGCAGGATCAATTTGCAACTCGAGCGAGGCGCGATGAATGGCCTGTGCGCTGATTTCGGGGATTGTGCCCGCCTTGCCCTGCAATATGGCAAGCGTCCCTTCGACCAACATCATCGCACGCACTTCGGCGGTATCTGTAAACAGGCGGCCCGCATCTCCAACGGGAAAGAGTTTTGCGTAATTCGGACTATCAAACAGAGAGGCCGCCATGGGTTTAATCCTTCATGATCTGATCAATCAATGCCGCCAACCCAAGGGGATCTGAAAAGAACGGCGAATGACTGCGCGCGATGTCATAGACATCTGTTTGGTCCCAATCCGACACCATTGTCAATTGATGTTCTGGTGGGATGGTTTGATCTTTTGTACAGCGGATATAGAATTTTGGAACGCGGGCATAATTTTCGCCAATTTGGATTGGGGTGGCCTGCGGCTTGATGGCCTGTGTGCATAGGTTTGCAATCGCAAATTCCACATCTGCATCTGAACAATCCTGATAGAATAAATCACGCGCCTTATGGGGCAGGATATTCATGCCCAAACCATCCGCAGTGCGTTCAATGCCTTCGAGGATCGGTTGGCGCGGGGCCTCTTTGCGCATGTCGGTAAGGGAGACGCCATTGCGTGGAACATAGGCACATAGGTAGATCAGGCGATCAATCCGATCAGGCGCCTTTTCTGCCGCAGCCGAAATGGGAAAGCCCGCCATGGAATGGCCCAAAACAATCGCACTATCCCCGATCGCGTCCAAAATCGCATCGGTATATAGGTCCTGTGTAATGTCGGCGATGGGGTGGGGGTTGTTCCCATGCCCAGGTAAATCAATCGCACGTGCCGTATACCCCAAATCCTGCAGGGCAGGCGCAAGATCGCGAAAGGCCCAGGCACCATGGCAGGACCCATGGACCAACAAAATATCAGGCATGTCCAACCTCTGTCATGAATTCACTTAGGATACGGGCATATTCAGCGGGGATTTCAACGCAGGGCAAATGTCCCGCGCGGCGGATCAATTCGAAACGGGAACCCGGGATCAACTCAACCGTTTCGCGCACCAAATCAGGGGGTGTTGATCCATCCTCTGATCCTGCAATCCCCAAGGTCGGCAGGCGTAATCCAGATGTGGGCGTGTAAAAATCCGTTCCAGAAATGGCCTGACAGCATCCGATATAGCCGTCGTCAGGTTGACGTTCTAACATGTTTTTCCATGCGGCCAATTCGGGTGTTGCACGGAAATCGGCCCCAAACCAGCGTTCCATCACCGCATCAGACAGGGCCGCGATACCAGATTTGCGCACCGCATTGATGCGATCCTCCCACAATGCGGGTTGGCCTATTTTAGCCGCCGTGTTGGACAGGACCATGGCACGCACCAAATCCATGCGTTTTACCGCCAAACCTTGGGCGATCATCCCGCCGATGGATAGGCCAACAAACAGCGCATCTTTGACGTTCAGATGGTCCAACAATGCCTCAACATCGCGCACCAAGCTTCCCATGGAATAGGGGGCAGGTGGACAGGCCGATAGCCCGTGTCCGCGTTTGTCATAACGGATATAACAATTGCCCTGCGGCAACAGGGGTAGGACCGCGTCCCATAGGCGCAGATCGGTGCCCAGCGAATTTGCAAAAACAACGGGACGCCCATTTGGGTTCCCGTCAACGCGATAATGTAGATCAATGTGATCTAATTTTGCGATTTTCATTTATGCCCTCATGCGGTTAGCGCGCGTTCGAACATATCTCTATCAACATTCCCGCCCGAGGCAACCGCGATCACGCAGTCTGATGATGTCTGATCACCATAGAAGAGGGCCGCGGCCAGCGCCACCGCACCCCCCGGTTCAATCGTAATTTTCAACCTGTCATGGGCCAGTTGCATGGCATGCAGTGCCTGTTCCTCGGTCACTGTGATCCCCGCATGGCACAACCGCTGCATGATGGGAAAGGTCAACTGCCCTGGGGACAGGGTGACAATCGCATCACATAGGCTGCCCAAAGTGGTGGGATTGCGTTCAATTTGACCAGAGATTAGGGATCTGCACACATCGTCAAACCCCTCGGGTTCGACGGGACGCACACGCATGTTAGGTGCATCCTGTTCCAATGCCAGTGCGATCCCGGATGTCAGGCCGCCACCCCCGCAACAGACCAAAACATCCGCATCCTTTATGCCCAATTCGGCGGCCTGCTGTGCGATTTCCAGACCACAGGTGCCTTGGCCCGCAATCACCTCTGGTTCGTCAAAGGGTTTGATCAGGGTTAGATCGCGTTCCTGTGAAATTCGTGCGCCGATTTCATCACGATCTTCGTGTTCGCGATCATAAAGCACCACCTCTGCGCCTAAGGCGCGGGTGTTGTCGATTTTCGTCTTTGGCGCGTCCGCTGGCATGATAATCACCGAACTGATCCCGTGTTGACGCGCGGCCAAGGCCACACCCTGCGCATGATTGCCCGAGGAAAAGGCGATCACACCCTTGGCACGTGTTTCATCGGGCAGGGCGGATACCGCAGAAAAGGCACCGCGATATTTAAAACTGCCCGTGTGTTGCAAGCATTCGGGTTTTACAAAAACCCGCTTTCCCGCAATGTCATCAAGAAAAGGCGAGGACAGAAGGGGCGTCACACGTTTATGTCCCATCAGGCGATCATTGGCGGCGCGAATGCGGTTATAGTCCATCTTTCATCTCCTTAATCCAGGCGGACAATGTGACGAGCGATTGAGGTTCATCCAGAAACGGAATATGCGCGCGATCTGGAACATGGGTCAGGTGCATGTTGGGCATGCGTCGTTTCATTTCCAGTGCGGTTTTCCGTGACAAGAGATCAGAATTCGCACCATGGATCAGGGCCGTGGGCAAACCGTTTAGCGCATCAAACAGGGGCCATGCATCTACATCGCCTGCATTTTTGAACCCGTCTATCACCGCATCGCGCAGTTTTGGATCATAGGTCAGATGCAGGCCATCTGGATGTTCCTGATACAAAATGCGCGCTTCCTCTAACCAGCGGGAGGGGGGCACATTTGCAAAACCTGTTGCGGTGCGCGCGCGCGCCTCTGCCGCCTCGGCATGGGTTTTTGCGGCGGGGCGGCGGCCCAAATAATCGGAAATGATATCCAAACCCGCCTGTTCCAACTTGGGTCCAACATCATTTAACGCAACACCCAAAAGGCGGTCTTTGGCAGTTGCGGCCATATACATTGCATTCAACCCACCGCGGGAGGTGCCCAAAATCGCAACCTTTTCTAATCCCAGATCATCCAGTAACTCGATTGCGTCCTGCGTTTCGCGTGGCACGGCGTAGGTTGTGAAATCGTCCGCCCAATCCGATGCACCCCGCCCGCGATAATCCAGTGTGATCAGGCGAACATCGTGTAGGTGGGGGGCAACAAACTCAAAATCGCGCCCTGATCGCGTCAATCCCGCCAAACACAGAATGGGCAACCCCGCACCCTGATCCGTGTAGTGCAGGTTTAAGCCGTCAGACGTTTTGAAATGTGGCATTAGCGTGAGGCCAAATCAGGGATCAGTGTCAGATCATCAAGTTCAAAGTTTGGTTCCGCGGGCAGATTGTCTCTTGGATCACCTGCGCGGTTCACCCAGACGGTTTGAAACCCGTATCCACAGGCCCCCGCCGCGTCCCATCCGTTGGATGAAACAAACAAAACCTCGCTTGGGGCGACGCCCAGCTTTTCACCAACGAGGTCGTAGACCTTGGCGCTGGGTTTGAAAATGCCAACACTTTCCACGGATAAAACGTCATCCAACAGCTGTTCTAATCCCGCAGATCGCACCGCGCCATTCAGCATATCGGGTGATCCATTTGACAAGATTGCGGTGATGAACCCTTGTTCCTTTAGTTTGGCAAGCATTTCGGGCACTTCTTCATAGGCCTGTAATTCCCAATAAAGTGCCAAAAGGCGCTCGCGCATCTCGGCCTCGCCCTCAAGGCTGAGCGCGGCCATGGCGAAATCCAATCCATCTTGGGTGACTTGCCAAAAATCTGTGTAATCCCCTGTGATCGCACGCAACCAAGTATATTGAAGCTGCTTTGAACGCCAAATTTCCGCCAGTTGCGGCCAGATTGCCGCCAATTTCGCATGCTCTGGCTCGGCTGCTGCGATACGCGCAGCGGCCGCCACATCAAATAATGTTCCATAGGCATCAAATACGCATGCTTTGATTGGCATAAATCTCTCCTGATCTTTTGATCAAGAAACCATGTTTACGCGCTGGGGGGAAGGGGAATGCACGTAATTTTTTTGACAGATATGCGTGTCGCGCTGCGCAGGAAAACTCAGCGTGTTGGGAATTAACGCATCTTTATCAATACCGCACCGGCGCGCCCAGGTGTCATTGTGGCGTCATGGGCCGCGGCGCTGTCGTCTAAGGGCAGGATGTGATGCACCGCGGGTTTGAACGCGCCCGCTGCATGGGCGCGGTGTAATGCATCAATGGCGGCGTCCCGCTCTGCCGTGGGTAGAATATAGATCAACACGATGTCGATGGTGATAGCCTTGAACAGATAGGGACCAAAAGGAAAGGTTGGGGCCATTTCCTTGCCCGACCCATAGGCGGCGATAATTCCGTTGGCGCGCACGATTTGATGCAACAAATCTGCGTTTAGCCCGAATTCAACCTCAACCGCGCGGTCGACCCCGTTTGGCGCAAGTGCCAAAATTTGATCCGCCAAATCAGCCGCGCGATAATCCAAAACATGATCTGCGCCTGCGGCTGTGATCCGATCAAACGCATCGGGCGACCCTGTGGCAATCACCGTTGCACCCGCCCATTTGGCCAGTTGAATGGCATTGTGCCCAACGGATCCCGCACCGCCCGAGATCAACAGCGTCATGCCCGCAACATCACCGCCGCCCAAAACCGCATGCGCAGCTGTCAGACCAGGAATACCCAAACATGCGCCCGTTTCCATGGCCATATCGTCGGGCATATCCACCGCCTGATCTGAGGGCAGCGCGATATATTCAGCGCAGGTGCCAAAGGGGCGCTGCCATTGCCCATTCCAAATCCAAACGCGCGATCCAATGCGGGCAGGGTCCACGCCCTGACCCACGGCCGTGATTATTCCTGCCCCATCTGAATTTGGGACAATCACATCAAATGCGGGTTTCGTCACACCGGGGCGTGCGCCTGCGCGCGCCTTGGCATCTGATGGGTTTGCGCCTGAATATTCAACTTCTACCAAAACATCACCCGCGGCTGGGGTGGGGGTGTCCATTTGGACAAGCTTCATCACATCCTTGGCAGGGCCAAAGGCAGAATACGTCACAGCGCGCATGGGATTATCCTTTTTTGCGAAGTCGGATTACAACATCGATAGATGCGATTTCGGTGCCATCTGGGGCATCAGGTAGCTGCATGATTTTCAATTCTTCCGCAGGCGCATCGCTCAGCTTTGCGTAGTCTTCCCAATAGAAATGGGGGTGATCATGGGTGTTTGTGTCAAAATAGCTTTTGGTGCCGTCGACGGTGATTTCATGCAACAGCCCTGCATCGCAAAATGCACGCAGAGTGTTGTAAACGGTGGCCAATGATACCTTTTCACCACTGCCTTGGGCCCGTTCAAACAGGTTTTCCGCCGTGACATGGCGGTGCTGTCCATCCCCCACCAATGCCTCAGCCAAAAGGACCCGCTGCCGCGTTGGGCGCAGATCGGATTTCGCCAGCCAGTCGTGGGCACGTTGTGTCGACACTGTTCGCATTCAAAGCTTCCGTTCCATGTTCACCCCATAATATGATCGTTTTGCGGGCAGTTTCAATTCTTTTCGTCATTCGGGGCCTGTGAAACAAGTGAGAATACTTGCAAGATCAGAGCTGCGGATGCTAGAGAGCGCGAAAGCATACAAAAATGAGAGCGATACTATGTCACCATATCCATCAAGTTTTGACCGCGACGATTTGTTAAAATGTGCCCGCGGCGAATTGTTCGGACCAGGAAATGCGCAATTGCCTGAACCTCCGATGTTGATGATGGATCGCATCACGGAAATTTCCGAGGATGGAGGCGAACATGGCAAGGGCCATGTGATCGCGGAATTCGATATCAAACCTGAACTTTGGTTTTTTGACTGCCACTTCCCCGGAAACCCAATCATGCCTGGATGTTTGGGCCTTGATGGCTTGTGGCAGTTGACGGGCTTTAACCTTGGCTGGCGCGGCTGGCAGGGGCGCGGTTATGCGCTTGGGGTTGGTGAAGTCAAACTGACTGGCATGGTGCGCCCAGATCGCAAAATGCTGACCTATCGTGTGAATTTCACCAAGGCTGTGCAAACACGCCGCCTGACGATGGGTGTTGCGGATGGGATCGTCGAAGCGGATGGCGAAGTGATCTATCAGGTAAAAGATATGAAAGTCGCTCTTTCAGAGAGCTAAAGACAGAAGAAGAGGGAGAGCGACATGCGCCGAGTGGTTGTCACAGGGTTAGGGATTGTTTCATCAATCGGGAACAATGCGTCCGAAGTACTAGAGAGCCTGAAGGCAGGTCGCTCTGGTATCACCGCGAATGAGGACATGAAGGAATACGGATTCCGTAGTCAGATCGCAGGCGATATCAAGGGGTTAAGCCTGGCCGATATGATCGACAAACGTACGCTTCGTTTCATGGGACCAGGCGCGGCCTATGCGTATTTGGCGATGGAACAGGCGATTGCAGACGCGGGTTTGAATCAATCTTTGGTTTCAAACGAACGCACGGGATTGGTGGCAGGATCAGGTGGCCCGTCAACCAGTTCAATGTTCGCGGCCCATCAGGTTGTATTAAAGGCAGGATCTCCCAAACGCATTGGGCCACTTGCGGTTCCAAAATGCATGTCCTCAACCATTTCGGCGAACCTATCGACCGCATACAAGATTAAGGGCATCAACTATTCCATCACCTCGGCCTGTTCCACATCCTTGCATTGTATCGGCAATGCTGCGGAACAGATCATGATGGGCAAACAGGACGTGATGTTTGCAGGGGGCGGAGAAGAATTGGATTGGACATTGTCCTGCCTGTTTGACGCGATGGGCGCGATGTCATCCAAATATAACGACACCCCCGAACGCGCATCCCGCGCATTTGACGCAGATCGCGATGGTTTCGTGATTGGCGGCGGCGGTGGCATCGTTGTGTTAGAGGATTTGGAACACGCCTTGGCGCGTGGTGCCAAAATCTATGCAGAGGTCACGGGCTATGGTGCGACATCAGATGGGCACGATATGGTTGCCCCATCGGGTGAGGGCGGCGAGCGCGCGATGCGCCTTGCATTGCAATCCCTGAACAGTGATCGCAAGGTATCTTATATCAATGCCCACGGTACATCGACACCCGTTGGCGATGTGGGCGAGATCGAGGCCGTGCGCCGCGTCTTTGGTCAGGGATCAACACCCCCTGTCAGTTCCACAAAATCCATGACAGGTCACAGCCAAGGGGCGACAGGCGCCCAAGAGGCGATTTATTGTTTGTTGATGTTGGACAATGATTTCATTGCGCCCTCGATCAACGTGGAAACATTGGATCCCGCCCTTGATCCTGCGGAAATCGCAACAAGCCTTGTTGAAAACGCGGGCCTTGATACGGTGATGACCAACAGCTTTGGCTTTGGCGGAACCAATGGGTCCATGCTGATGTCAAAATACCGCGGGTAATGTCCCAACGATCAGCCAGTACTCCAACAGGTTTTGGGGTGCTGACCCACGCTTGACGCCCAGAGGGAAAACCGTCATTTAGGGTCAAAGAACGACGAGCGGGGCAGAAAAATATGCAATCACTGGCTGGAAAACGCGGTTTGGTCATGGGTGTGGCCAATGAACGGTCCATCGCTTGGGGTATTGCCAAGGCATTGGCAGAGGCAGGCGCAGAATTGGCATTCACCTATCAGGGCGACGCCTTTGGTCAGCGATTGGCGCCCTTGGCGGCATCGGTTGGATCGGATTTTATGGTCGATGTGGATGTGACTGATGACGCAAGCCTTGATGCCGCATTTGACCAGCTGGCCGCGCGTTGGCCGACGATTGATTTCGTGGTGCACGCCATTGCCTATTCCGACAAAAACGAGCTGACGGGCCGTTTTGTGAACACCTCACGCGATAATTTCAAAAATTCGCTGGATATCTCGGCCTATTCCTTCATCGAGGTGGCGCGTCGTGCGCATCCCATGATGGAAGAAAACGGTGGCACCTTGATCACCCTGACGTATCAAGGATCAAACAAGGTGACACCATTTTATAACGTGATGGGTGTGGCCAAAGCCGCACTCGAGGCCACGACACGTTATTTGGCAAATGACTTGGGTCCTGATGGAATTCGCGTCAATGCCATTTCCCCCGGTCCGATGAAAACACTTGCGGGTGCTGCAATCGGTGGTGCGCGTAAAACCTATAAACATACAGACCAAAACGCGCCGTTACGTTCTAATGCAACGCTTGAGGCTGTGGGTGGAACGGCCGTTTATTTGGTGTCTGATGCGGGGGCTTGCACAACGGGTGAGATTATCCGCGTTGATGGTGGATACCACGTTTTGGGCATGCCACAGCCAGAGAACCTATAAACCGCAGGTGCATCGGGAACCATTCATATCGAATGGTCCCCAACACGTCGCGGTTTAAATCGGATCACCCAGCAGGCTTGTGCCACCTGCTTTAAATGTACCACCTTAAGAATTGCGGACCGCAGATGGATCACACACGGGGCGTCCATCAGGGTAGCGCCGCGCATCCATGTACCCTTCAACACCATTGTCAATGATCCAATGGTGACAGCCGTTTGGATCAATCCAAATGCCCGCCTGAAGTTCGGTAAGTGGTTTTGCATCAAACCCACGGTCAATTGCTTTGTTATCATTGGCTTGTCCCATGAACATCGCCTTCGACATCAATTCTACGCCGCCGCCACAGGCACTAAGCCCAAGGGGAAGCACGGCCAACATGACCCGTTTAACAAACATACTCATAATGTGCTCATAACTAACGTACGCAGATAATTTCGACACGTCTGTTTTGTGACATGCCTTCTGCTGTGTTGTTCGTTGCGCGGGGTTTGCGTTCGCCATAACCAACAGATTGGCTGACTTGCTTACCCGCCTCGCGTACGATTGCCGCAACGGCATTTGCCCGTCGCTGCGACAGCCGCAGGTTATAGGCATCAGATGCACGTGCATCCGTATGCCCCGCGATTGAAAACACCGTGGCTTCTGAACTTCTAAAGAAATTCAACAAGCGCGCACGTCCACGAGCATCAATGCGATGTTGATCAGTTCCAAAGAACTGATCGGTATTTAAGGTACCGCATGTTGGACCTTGGCGACACACCGGTAATCCCTCCGGTGTAAGATGAGGACTCATATAACCCTCTGCGCCATCATCCATGACCCAGTGTTCACATCCATCTGGATCAACCCAGATGGTTGGTACATAGCGTTCCGCCTGCGCCGCAGCCGAAGTCCCCAACACGCAAAATCTACCCAGCACCAAAAATAACAATCCGCCCCCCCAAGCGATTAATCATACTCAAAACAGTCTCCATACGTATTCATGTGGGTGTATAAACTATACAACGGTATTAACTGACATATTTTAGGGGAGCTGGTACGGGTTTTTTTAACCAATTCGCCTCAAATTTATCGAAAATATGGCGAGAATGTGACTCATTCCTTGGAACTGTTTTGCACATGGAAATAGTGCCCTAGAGAGCAGTTATTGTCGTTTTATGGCAAACAGTGAAATGTGGCGCGGAACACGAAATGGCCCTAATTGAGGGCTTGGCCGTCCAAAGAATTCGGATTGCTTTGGGTGATTCGCACGCGGCGGATGTCCCCAATTTGGATCGTTGGGTCCGTCACATGCACCGCATGCAGGTATTCGGATTTCCCAACCATCTGTTCCTCAAACCGCCCTGCGCGTTCAAACAAAACCGAAACTTCGCGGCCCACCATTGAATCCTGAATGGCGCGTTGTTGTTCTGTGATCAATGCTTGCAAACGATGCAGGCGTTCGGTTTTCACGTCCTCTGGCAATTGATCACGCTCTGCGGCGGGTGTACCTGGACGGGTAGAATACTTAAATGAAAACGCCTGACCATACTGCACTTCGCGGATCAGGTTCATGGTGTCTTCGAAATCCTGATCTGTTTCTTCGGGGAAGCCAACAATAAAATCCCCAGAAATCAGGATGTCGGGGCGCGCGGCGCGAATGCGTTCGATCAGCTTAAGATAGCTTTGCGCATCATGGCTACGGTTCATGCGTTTTAGGATTTTGTCCGATCCCGACTGAACAGGCAGGTGCAGATAGGGCATCAGTTTTTTGCAGGTGCCATGCGCCTCGATCAGATCATCTTGCATATCATTGGGGTGGGATGTGGTGAAACGGATGCGTTCCAATCCATCGATTGCGTCCAACTCCCAGATCAATCGCGCCAATGTCCATTCCGAACCATCTGCGCCCGCCCCGTGATAGGCATTGACGTTTTGCCCCAAGAGCGTGATTTCGCGCACGCCGCGTTCGACCAGATCACGCGCCTCTTGCAAAACGCGTTCTGCAGGGCGCGACACCTCGGCCCCGCGGGTATAGGGCACTACGCAGAATGCACAGAATTTGTCACAGCCCTCTTGCACGGTCAAAAACGCAGCAGGGGCGCGTTTTGCCTTGGGGCGGCGTTTCAGGTGTTCGAATTTATCCTCTTCTGGGAAATCCGTATCAATCGCGCGGCTGCCTGTGCCCGCCTTGGCCTCTAATTCAGGTAGGCGGTGATAGCTTTGTGGGCCGACGACCAAATCCACCATGGGTTGGCGGCGCATAATTTCTTCACCCTCGGCCTGCGCCACACATCCTGCAACACCGATCTTTAAATCAGGCTTTTCGGATTTCAGCGTTTTATAGCGGCCCAATTCGGAATAGACCTTTTCCGCCGCCTTTTCGCGGATATGACATGTGTTCAATAGGATCATGTCCGCATCATCGGGGGTTTGTGTTTCCACATATCCCGATCCGCCCAATGCTTCGACCATGCGTTCACTGTCATAAACGTTCATCTGACAGCCGTATGTTTTAATGTATAGCTTTTTTGGCTCTGACATGGCGCGATCCTTGGGGCAAATTTGCTGCGCGTGTGCTACACAAAACTTGTGTGACTTGCAATGCATGCTGAATTCATCATAACTGAGGCTGTCGAATGGGAATGCAAGGCACGATGGATTATCCAAATTTAACATCGTTTATCAAAAGCGAAGGCCGCAGCTTGGCCAAAGGGCCGATCGCGCTTTTGTTATTGGGGATGATGTCGAAGTTGAAACAACATTGGACCACCACATTAAACTGGGGTTCAAACACATCATTGTATTCGCCAAATCACTTTCTGAAATTGATGAGGATACTCTGACACAGGTCACCACCGTATCTGTCGATACATTCGCGGATGATTGTGTTGAACGGACGGTGAATACCCTCATGCCACATATGGCGGGGGCGTGGGTCTATGTTGGACTTAACGCCGAATACCTGTTTTTCCCGTTTTCCAGTTCGCGCTCGGTTGCGGAACTGCTGGCCTTTCATACCGAAGAACGCCGTGGATCGATGTTGACCTATGTTGTTGATCTATATGCAGGCGATTTGAATGCGGATCCAACAGGCGTGAATGTGGATGATGCCTATTTGGATCGCGCGGAATACTATGCCTTGGCCCGTTTGGATCAACGCACGCGCCAACCGCTTGAGCGGCAATTGAATTTTTATGGCGGATTAAAGTGGCGATATGAGGAATTTGTTCCCTATGAACGCCGCCGCATTGATCGCATGGCATTGTTTCAGGCGAAACAAGATTTGGTCATGCAGGAACAGTTTTTGTTCTCTGATCCCGAATACAACACCTATTCCTGCCCATGGCACAACAATATCACAGCTGCCGTGGCGTCCTTTCGCACGGCTAAGGCATTGAAACGCAATCCAACATCGTCAAAACAAATCGGTGATTTTCGGTGGTTTAACTCGGTCCGCTTTTCCTGGACCGATCAACAATTTCTGGATTTGGGCCTGATTGAGCCCGGGCAGTGGTTTTAAGGGCAATTTACAAAAACGATACATTCTAAAATCTATCCCTTGCGTTTTTTAGATTCGCTTGGCACCATATCTATGAGCAGACATGGAGTAGTGAGTGGCGCAAGGTACGCTATCTGAACCGCAAGAACCCAC
Source organism: Paracoccaceae bacterium (assembly GCA_017852835.1). Classification (GTDB taxonomy): domain Bacteria; phylum Pseudomonadota; class Alphaproteobacteria; order Rhodobacterales; family Rhodobacteraceae; genus HIMB11. Next base: position 13,421 of record JAFMKS010000023.1, on the reverse strand, counting down.
AAGTGCAGGTCAAACTGCGTTGGAATTTCCTGACAATCGATTGATGATTGAGCTCTGTGGAGAGTTTGACAAAAATCTCGCCAAAATTGAACAGCAGTTGGATGTGCAAATCATCCGACGCGGCAATCAATTGGATATCTTTGGCCCGAATGAGGCCGCAAGCGAAGCGCATAGCGTTCTAAGCAACCTTTATGAACGATTGGAAAACGGCAAATCCGTTGAATTTGCCGATATTGATCGGGCCTTGCGAATGAACCCAGAGAATGACAACCAGCTTGAGATGTTTTCAAAAAGCAGTGTTGAAATCAAAACGCGCAAAAAACCCGTTGAACCGCGCACAGACGCGCAAAAGGCCTATGTTCATTCGCTGATGGAAAATGAATTGGCCTTTGGAATTGGTCCTGCGGGAACGGGCAAAACCTATTTGGCGGTTGCTGTTGCGGTCAGCAAATTCATCTCTGGCGATGTGGATCGGATCATCCTGTCGCGTCCTGCGGTTGAGGCGGGTGAAAAGCTTGGGTATTTGCCAGGGGACATGAAGGATAAAGTCGATCCTTATATGCAGCCCCTTTATGATGCCTTGAACGATTTTCTGCCGGGCAAGCAATTGGCCAAGTTGATCGAGGAAAAGCGCATCGAAATAGCACCCTTGGCGTTTATGCGCGGGCGCACGCTGGCAAATGCATTTGTTGTGCTGGATGAGGCGCAGAATGCGACATCCATGCAAATGAAAATGTTTCTAACGCGTTTGGGCGAGGGATCGCGCATGGTGATCACGGGCGATAGATCCCAAGTGGATTTGCCGCGCGGCGTTGTGTCGGGTCTGTCGGACGCCGAACGCCTGTTAAAGGGGATCAAGGGCGTCGGGTTTAACTATTTCACATCCAAGGACGTTGTGCGTCACCCCTTGGTCGCCGCAATCATCGAGGCCTATGATGAAGACAGCAAACGCGCATTGATTAAGAACGCGAAACGGTCCCAAGAACAATGAGCGTGGATGTCATCCTAGAGGATGAACGGTGGCGCACACTGGATTTAGAGGGGTGTTCGCAAGCGGCCTTTGACGCGGTGATGTCCCATTTTGATCTGACGGATGCGGGGTTTGAATGCTGTGTTATGGGGTGTGATGACGCAAAAATCGCGGAACTGAACGGGGATTTCCGCGACAAACCACAGGCCACCAATGTTTTATCATGGCCATCCGAGGAACGCGCCGCGCAAGAAGAGGGCGCGCGCCCCGATTTACCAGATACCACCTTTGATCCTGAACTGGGCGATATTGCGATTGCCTATGACACATGCCTGCGCGAAGCCGAGGCTGGTCAAATCGCACCACGGCACCATGTTACACATTTAATTGTACATGCCGTTTTACATCTATTAGGCTATGATCATATACGTGACCAAGATGCCACATTGATGGAAGGTATCGAAATTGAAATACTTGGCAATATGGGGATCGCAAACCCATATGATCAGTAAGACCGCCAAATTGACGGAAGGAAAAAATGGGCGATATTGACGGGTCCTCGAGTGCAGCGCAAAGCGCGCAGTCAAACGAGACCACACATAAAAAACGAACTGGATTTTTTGGGCGTTTATTTTCCCCAAAATCCGCAGATGGCGACGCATTAACACACGCGCCACACTCCCAAAGCAGTGCGCCGAAATTGGGCCTTGCCAACCTCCGCCGTTTGCGCGTTGAGGATGTGGCCATCCCCAAGGCGGAAATCATCGCAGTTCCGGACACCATGACCAAATCCGAATTGGTTGACACATTCCGCAGCAGTACGATGACACGTTTGCCCGTGTTTTCAGGCACGTTGGATACGCCTGTGGGCATGGTGCACCTAAAAGATTTCGCATTGTCCCACGGATTTGAAACCGAGGATCATGATTTCAACCTAACGCAAACCCTGCGTCCTGTGTTGTTTGTGCCTCCCTCGATGCCGCTGTCGGTGCTGCTGACCAAGATGCAGACGGAACGCTCGCATATGGCATTGGTGATTGATGAATATGGCGGTGTCGATGGGTTGGTCACAATTGAGGACCTGCTGGAACAGGTTGTCGGTGAAATTGAAGACGAACACGACATCGAAGAGGCCGATCTTTGGAGCGAGGAGAAACCAGGTCAGTTCCTGTTGCTTGCCAAAACACCATTGGATGATTTTGCCGAGGAAACGGGCATTGATTTGATCGCCCATGATGACATCGACGCAGAAGAGGTGGACACAATTGGTGGACTTCTCTTTATGCTGGCAGGTCGCGTGCCTGTGCGGGGCGAGGTTGTGTCGCACCCGAACGGATCAGAATTTGAAATTGTTGATGCCGATCCACGGCGGGTTAAACGTGTCCGTTTGCGTTTGGCCTCGGTTGTGAAGGCCGCTGAATAAAGCATGCGTCACGGCGCATGGGATAGGGCGTTACGCTGGTCGGCGCGATATCCCAAATGGGCTGCGGCTCTCTTAGGGGGCGGTGTTGCACTTGGCCACGCGCCACTGTCGCTTTGGCTGATCAGCATTGGGTGTTTGATCCTGTTTTTTAGTCTGTCGCGCGATGCAGTATCCCCCATGAAACTTGGTTGGATGTTCGGGTTTGGATATTTCTTTGTCACGCTGAACTGGATTGTCGAACCCTTTTTGGTTGATCTTCAAACCACGGGGTTCATGGCGCCCTTTGCGCTCATTTTTATGGCGGGGGGGCTGGCCCTGTTTTGGGGCGCTGCAGGGTGGTTTGCGCGTGGCTTTGGGCCGCTTGGTTGGGTCTTGGGCCTGACATTGGCGGAATATCTGCGCGGCGTTTTGTTCACGGGCTTTCCATGGGGATTGTTGTCCTACACATTGGCACAAAGCCCTTTTGTTGGTTTCTTTGCTTGGGTCGGACCACATGGCGTAACCCTGTTTTTGTTGCTGATCTCCGCTTTGTGCGCTCAACGATTGTTCGCGCCTGCGGCGGGTGTCAGTGCGATTATGCTGATCTGCGCCCTGATCCCGCTTCCTGAAATGCAACGCGATGTGGCCGAAACAACGGTGCGCATGGTCCAACCCAATGCCCCACAAGAGCAGAAATGGGATCCGTTTTACGCCCCCATTTTTTTGGACCGCATGATTGACGCCACCGCCGCGGACCCCAAGGTTGACGTCATCATTTGGCCAGAAAGCGCGATTTACACCGCCCTGAATTATGCAGATCGCCACATTGAACGCCTGCGCAGTGCGGCGGGCAAGGCGGACGTGATTTTTGGGATTTTGCGGATTGATGAACAAGACCGCCTTCATAATTCACTGGTCCTATCGCGGGAGGATCAACCGTCACAGATTTATGACAAACGCCACCTTGTGCCCTTTGGCGAATACCTCCCGTTTGAGGATTGGTTGGTCCGCAATGGATTTGGATTTGCCCCAGAACTCTTTGGGGTTGGGTTTTCTGCGGGACGCTCTGCCACCCCCATGATCCTGTCCAATTCCGTTAAAATTCTGCCTATGATTTGTTATGAAATCATTTTTCCACGGGCGGTGTCCGCAGCGCGGCAGGATGCAGATGTGATTGTGCAAATCTCAAATGATGCTTGGTTTGGTGGCTTTTCTGGCCCTGCGCAGCATTTGGAAATCACACGTGTTCGCGCAATTGAACAGGGTATGCCGATCATCCGCGTTTCTAACCCAGGCATCAGTGCGGTGATCAATGGACGTGGTGAGATTGCGGATCAAATCCCGTTGAATACGACAAGTCATCTGGATGTGCAGGTGCCGCTTATACACTATAAAACCCCCTATGCGTGGTTTGGAAATTGGGCGTTTTGGGTGATTTGGATCGCACTCTTGGCGCTGGCGATGCGTCAAAGTGTAATTAAGGATTGACGCGCCCGTTACATGGGCCTAGTTCGGTTGAATGTCGTCACAACGGCTTCCTGGCGTGACGATACACATCTAATGGAGCATTTTACATGACAAGAAGCACATATGTATTTACGTCGGAGTCTGTTTCTGAGGGACACCCCGATAAGGTCTGCGATCGTATTTCTGATGCAGTTTTGGACGCCTTTTTGGCAGAAGAGCCAGAGGCACGGGTCGCTTGCGAAACATTTGCCACAACGAACCGCGTTGTGATCGGTGGCGAAGTTGGTCTGTCCGACAAAGAGAAATTATCAAGCTATATGGGCCGCATCGATGAGATCGCGCGTGCCTGCATCAAAGATATTGGATATGAACAAGATAAATTTCACCACGAAACCGTTGAGGTGACAAATCTGTTGCACGAACAATCGGCGCATATTGCCCAAGGTGTGGATGCCGCAGATAACAAAGACGAAGGTGCAGGCGATCAGGGGATCATGTTTGGCTATGCCACCAATGAAACTGAAGAATTGATGCCAGCACCCATTCAGTATTCGCATGCGATCCTGCGCCGTTTGGCACAGGTGCGCAAGGATGGCACAGAACCCACATTGGGACCGGATGCAAAATCCCAACTGTCCGTGCGCTATGAAAACGGGAAGCCCGTTGGAGTGACTTCCATTGTTTTGTCGACACAGCACTTGGATGAAGCGATGACATCCGATGATGTGCGCCTTGTGGTCGAACCCTATATCCGCGAAACCCTGCCCGAGGGGTGGATTACCGCAGACACCGCATGGCACGTGAACCCAACTGGGAAATTCGTGATTGGCGGACCTGATGGAGATGCGGGCCTGACAGGGCGCAAAATCATTGTGGACACATATGGCGGTGCAGCCCCCCATGGTGGCGGCGCGTTTTCTGGTAAAGACCCGACAAAGGTTGACCGCTCCGCGGCCTATGCGGCGCGCTATTTGGCGAAAAATGTGGTGGCCGCTGGTTTGGCCGAAAAATGCACGATTCAGCTGAGCTACGCGATTGGCGTTGCGCGTCCACTGTCGATTTACGCAGATACATTTGGCACAGGTCAGGTCAGCGAAGAGCAGATCGAAAAGGCTGTGTCGGACTGTATGGACCTTACCCCACGCGGCATCCGCACGCATCTGGGCCTGAACAAACCGATTTATCAGCGCACAGCCGCCTACGGCCACTTTGGCCGCGCGCCTGACGCAGATGGCGGTTTCAGCTGGGAGCGCACCGATCTGATCGATGCGCTGAAAGCGGCCGTCTAAATTAAGCGGTGGCGCGCCCTGTTGGGCGCGCCGCTCTATCTCTCGCCCTTATGCATCCTGCAACGGGCTCGCCTTCGCGCTTGCAGGGCACGCGCGAAACGATTACATGCCGCCTCATGGAAAATACACATCACCCCAACGGATCTCCGTGGCGCAATTTTTATGGGCGCTTTAAGGGCAAAACCTTGCGTCCTGCGCAGATTGAAGCCTTGGATGAGGATTTGGATCGCCTGAGCGTTCCAAATGTGTCTTGGGACGTTAATCCAGATCGGACGCAGTTGGATTTACAGGCACTCTTTGGTCAAAAGGACCTGTGGTTGGAAATCGGCTTTGGGGGTGGAGAGCATTTGGTGCATCAGGCGCGATCCAACCCCGATGTGGGTATTATTGGGTGTGAGCCATTTTTGAACGGCGTTGCGATGTTGTTGCAAAAACTGCGCGAAACGCCCTGTGAAAACGTCCGCATTCATCCTGGCGATGCACGCCATTTGTTTGATGTGTTGCCAAATGAATCTGTGTCAAAAGCATTTCTGCTCTATCCTGACCCATGGCCGAAAAAGCGCCATCATCGACGCAGATTTGTGACGCAAGAGCATTTGCTGCCCCTTTATGATGTTCTAAAACCCGGTGCCATTTTGCGAGTGGCCACGGATATTCCCGATTATGTGCGCCAAACATTGCAAGAGGTCCCAAAGGCGGGATTTGAATGGTTGGCGGAGGGACCAAGCGATTGGCGTACCCCTTGGCAGGATTGGATTTCAACGCGATACGAACAAAAAGCGTTTCGTGAGGGGCGGGGCGCGCATTATTTGACGTTTCAGAAGCCGCACGCCTAGACCTTGGGAACTGGTTCCGCTAACAAGAGACGAATTTTAAGCAATCAAGACATAAAGGACGCCACATGTCTGGACACGGCACGCCCATTCCAATGCAAGCAGGTCATGCAAACCCCCTGACGGGGGCGGCGCATGTTCCGGGGGACAAATCGATTTCACATCGGTCCCTAATGTTTGGGGCCATGGCGGTGGGAAAAACCGAAATCTTTGGCCTGCTTGAGGGCGAGGATGTGCTGGACACGGCCAAGGCAATGCGCGCCTTTGGGGCCGAGGTTACACAGCATGGGCCGGGGCATTGGACCGTACATGGCGTGGGTGTTGGGGGTTTGGCCGAACCTGATACGGTGATTGATTGCGGCAATTCAGGAACAGGCGTGCGATTGATCATGGGGATGATGGCGACATCGCCCATCACGGCGACCTTTACAGGGGACGCCAGTTTGAACAAACGCCCGATGGCGCGGATCACTGATCCATTGGCGCTGTTTGGCACGCAATCCGTCGGGCGATCACAGGGGCGTTTGCCATTGACGATTGTTGGGGCCGAAAACCCTGTGCCTGTGGAATATCATTTGCCAGTAGCTTCGGCGCAGGTGAAATCGGCCGTTTTGTTGGCAGGCCTGAATGCGCCCGGCAAAACCGTGGTTGTTGAACCCAAGGCGACGCGCGATCATACCGAACGTATGCTGCGCGGCTTTGGCGCCGAATTAACGGTTGAGGATACGAATGAGGGGCGTGTAATCACCCTGACGGGGCAACCAGAACTACAGCCGCAAACAATTCATGTGCCACGTGATCCATCCTCGGCGGCTTTTCCCGTGTGTGCGGCCCTAATTACACCCGGATCAGATGTGTTGGTGCCAAACATCGGCCTAAACCCCACACGATCAGGGTTGTTTATCACATTGCAAGAAATGGGCGCAGACCTGACCTTTGAAAATGAGCGCGAAGAGGGGGGCGAGCCTGTCGCCGATCTGCGCGCGCGCTATTCGCCGAATATGAAGGGGATCAACGTTCCTGAGCACCGCGCGGCCAGTATGATTGATGAGTACCCCATCCTATCCGTTGTTGCGGCCAATGCGACAGGGGTTACGCATATGGGCGGGGTTCATGAATTGCGGGTCAAGGAAAGTGATCGCATCGACGCCATGGCCCAAGGGTTGCGCGCAAATGGCGTAAGCGTGGATGAAGGCGAAGATTGGTGGGCCGTCACAGGTTTGGGGGCAGGGAATGTACCAGGTGGTGCAACCTGTGAAACATTCTTGGATCACCGCATTGCGATGTCCTTTTTGATCCTTGGGTTTGCATCAAAATCCGCAGTCGCTGTGAATGACGGTGGTCCAATCGCCACATCCTTCCCGATTTTTGAACAATTGATGGGGGATCTGGGCGCAAATATTGAACGGATCAGCGTTTAAAATGCCCTTTGCAATCGCCATAGACGGACCCGCTGCGGCGGGTAAGGGTACAATCGCCCGCGCCGTTGCTGCGCATTTTCAGTGTCCCCATTTGGATACGGGCCTGCTGTATCGGGCGGTGGGGCGCAAAATGATGGATGGCATTGATCCGATCGAGGCGGCCGTGACCCTGTCCGAGGATGATTTGGCGCGTGATGATTTGCGCACCGCTGATGTGGCCCAAGCGGCGTCCAAGGTGGCGGTTATTGCCGAGGTGCGGGCCGCATTGCTGGATTTCCAACGCGCTTTTGCCGCACGCACGGGTGGGGCGGTGTTGGATGGGCGTGATATTGGAACGGTGATCTGCCCCGATGCGCCTGCGAAATTATTTGTCACTGCCAGCGCCGAGGCGCGCGCTAAGCGCCGCTATGACGAATTGATCGAACGGGGGCAGGATGCGTCCTTGGATCAGGTATTGGCTGAGGTAAAAGAACGGGACGACCGCGACATGAACCGCGCCGATGCCCCCCTGCGCCCAGCGGATGATGCGATACATTTGGACACAACCGAGTTGAGCATTGAAGAAGCGGTGGCCAAAGCGATTGAATTGATCGAGGCAAAGCGCGGATAGGGGCACTTACTAATTTATGCGATGTCTCAGCAGAATTGATTTTGTGGTGTAGGCTTGCTGATCGGTGTCGCAAGCGCAGGTTTTGTGTTTCTGTTTATGAGGAACGCCAAGTTATCTGTTGATGACCTTTGACTTTGCGCTAAGCCGACCGCGGGTGGCGGCGAAGACGCCGCCCATGGGGGCGGTCGGCGTCTGCCAATCTGTCGATTGGTGGGAATTTCATTCCATTCGTACACAGTATGTTAAAAAATTGGTCGGGCAAAGTGGTTTGTTAAAAGCCTTACATTGGATGAATTGCTATTTATCACCTGCATTCTCACCAAATCCCCTGAAACCCCTTGATCCTTTACAAAAACAGAGCTAAAGGGGCGCAGTCAGAACGGTGATAACCGCGAGAACGTAAGAGTGATGAGCAGGGTCAGGCAATAACTGGCCTCTTTGCGTTTGGGAAAATCGATTTGACCAATGAACCCTAAGACCAGAGGAGACAACCTCTTGGCCAGAATAAATGCTAGTAAAGGAAACTGAGACCACATGGCTCAAAACACATCTATGGAAGAATTCGAAGCATTATTGAATGAAAGCTTCGAAATGGACACACCCCAAGAGGGCACAGTTGTCAAAGGCAAAGTTATCGCAATCGAAGCGGGACAAGCCATTATCGACGTCGGCTATAAAATGGAAGGCCGCGTTGAACTAAAAGAATTCGCAAACCCAGGTGAATCCCCAGAAGTTGCCGTTGGCGACCAAGTTGAGGTTTATTTGCGCGCCGCTGAAAACGCCAAAGGCGAAGCAGTTGTGTCACGCGAAATGGCCCGCCGCGAAGAGGCATGGGACCGTCTGGAAAAAGCACACGCAAACGAAGAGCGCGTCGATGGCGCAATCTTTGGCCGCGTCAAAGGTGGCTTTACTGTTGATTTGGGCGGCGCGGTTGCGTTCTTGCCAGGATCACAAGTTGACGTACGCCCAGTACGTGACGCGGGCCCATTGATGAACATCAAACAGCCGTTCCAGATTTTGAAAATGGACCGTCGTCGTGGCAACATCGTTGTATCACGTCGTGCAATCCTTGAAGAGTCACGTGCAGAACAGCGTGCAGAAGTCATCGGCAACCTAGCCGAAGGCCAAGACGTAGAAGGTGTTGTGAAAAACATCACTGAATACGGTGCATTCGTTGATCTCGGCGGTGTTGACGGCCTATTGCACGTCACAGACATGGCGTGGCGCCGTGTGAACCACCCATCTGAGATCCTGACAATTGGTGAAACCATCAAAGTTCAGGTCATCAAGATCAACAAAGAAACACACCGCATTTCATTGGGTATGAAGCAGTTGCAAGAAGATCCATGGGAAATCGTTGCGGCGAAATACCCACTGGAATCAGTGCACAAAGGCACAGTGACAAACATCACGGATTACGGTGCATTTGTTGAACTAGAAGCGGGCGTTGAAGGTTTGGTTCACGTGTCAGAAATGTCATGGACCAAGAAAAACGTACACCCAGGCAAAATCGTTTCAACATCCCAAGAAGTTGAAGTCATGGTTTTGGAAATCGATGGTGTCAAGCGTCGCGTTTCATTGGGCCTAAAACAGTGTCAGCGCAACCCATGGGAAGTCTTTGCTGAAACCAACCCAGAAGGCAGCCAAGTTGAAGGTGAAGTTAAAAACATCACTGAATTCGGCCTATTCATTGGTTTGGACGGCGAAATTGACGGCATGGTTCACCTCTCAGACATCTCTTGGGATGAGCGCGGTGAAGATGCGATCCAAAACTTCCGCAAAGGTGACATGGTTCAGGCCGTTGTTTCCGAAGTGGACGTTGAAAAAGAACGCATCAGCCTATCCATCAAAGCATTGGGGGGTGACAAATTCGCAGAGGCGACAGGCGGCGTGAAGCGCGGTTCTGTGATCACTGTTGAAGTTACTGCAATCGAAGATGGCGGCATTGAGGTTGAATACGAAGGCATGAAAACATTCATCCGTCGTTCTGACCTATCCCGCGATCGCGCAGAGCAGCGTCCAGAGCGTTTCTCAGCCGGTGATAAAATCGACGTACGTGTGACAAACATCGACTCAAAAACACGCAAATTGGGTGTGTCGATCAAAGCACGCGAAATTGCAGAAGAAAAAGAAGCAGTCGAACAGTATGGTTCATCAGATTCTGGTGCATCATTGGGCGATATCTTGGGCGCGGCGCTAAAAGGCGACGAATAAACCCAAGCGATAGCTTTCGCATCAATACCCTCTGCCTTGGCAGGGGGTATTTTTGTTTTTGGGGGCTTCAAATGTGGGTAGCGCGCCGTGACCATTCTTTGATCCATGTACGCGATTTGCGTGCTGGTCTGCCTACCTCGTGATTCGAAAATAGGCCGTGGCGCGAGGCGCAAAAATCTTTGCACTTGCAGAAAACATTGCTTTCAAAGGATGTTTTTCCGATACACTCTGGGCGAAGTCGGCGAAAAATTGAGAATATGGCGGTAAATTTCCACAAAGTGTTTCTCAGCCCTCGCATTATTCCTATAGTGGGTGCGCAACACTTGGGAGGGTAACGTCGTCATGATCCGTTCGGAATTGGTCCAGATAATCGCAGATGAAAATCCACACTTGTTTCAGCGCGACGTTGAACGCATCGTTAACACCGTTTTCGATGAAATCACCAATGCACTTGCCAAAGGCGAACGGGTTGAGTTGCGCGGATTTGGGGCCTTTTCGGTGAAAAAGCGAGACGCTCGCGTGGGCCGCAACCCACGCACAGGAGAATCTGTTCCTGTTGAGGCCAAGGCAGTGCCGTTTTTTAAAACGGGTAAATTACTGCGGGATCGTTTGAACGGGAAAGAGTCATAATGCGGTATTTGCGCTATGCCTTTTTGGCCAGCCTTGCGTTTGTTTTGGTGTTGTTGGCTGTCGCAAATCGCGAAATGACAACACTGTCGTTGTTGCCTGCCGAATTGAACGACATCGCGCCCTTTGCGTTTTCAATCAATCTCCCTGTATTTTCTGTATTCTTTTTGGGCATCTTCTTTGGCGTCGGCGTTGGGTTTGCGTGGGAATGGCTGCGTGAATATAAATTACGCGCCGAAGCCTCACGCAATGGCCGTGCCCTACGCAAGGCCGAGCGCGAGCTTGCCAAGTTAAAGGGTGAAAAGTACAAAGATCAAGATGACGTTCTTGCCCTGATTGAAGACCCCGCATAATCCAGATGACAAACCCTGTATCTGTGAAAATTTGTGGCCTGGCCACTGTGGACGATGTGCGTGCCTGTGCGGATGCGGGCGCCAATTATATGGGGTTGGTGTTTTTTGAAAAATCGCCCCGTAATATCATCATTCCAGCCGCCCGTGAATTGGCATTGGCGGCCCCCTTGGGATTGGCCAAGGTTGCCTTGGTCGTGAACCCCAGCGATGCTGAATTGGATGCGATCACCGCCACTGTTCCGCTGGACATGTTGCAGCTTCATGGCCGCGAAACACCCGAACGCGTGGCAGAGGTGAAGGCGCGTTATGGCCTACCCGTGATGAAGGCGGTTGGCATTGCGGATGGGGATGATTTGCCCAAACTCGAAAGCTATTTCGGTGTGGCCGATCAAATTCTTGTGGATGCAAAACCGCCCAAGGGTGGGGAATTGCCGGGCGGCAATGGCCTGTCATTTGATTGGCGCTTGATTGCGGGGCGGCGTTGGCCCTGTCCTTGGATGTTGGCAGGCGGGCTAACCCCTGAAAACGTGGCCGAAGCGGTCAAAATGACGGGCGCGAAACAGGTGGATGTGTCCAGCGGTGTCGAAGATGCGCCGGGCCAAAAAAACGCCGAATTGATCCAAAAATTCGTTCAAAGCAGCCGTGCGTAAATTTTTCCTGTGACATCGCGTGATTTATTGCGCGGGCGCTTTACCATACCCACATGACAGGCTAAACCTAGCGGGTGAATGGCGGAGGACCAACAATGGCAAACGATCTCTTCAATAGCTTTATGACAGGCCCAGATGATAAGGGGCGTTTTGGTAAATTTGGGGGCCGCTTTGTGTCGGAAACCCTGATGCCGCTGATCCTAGAGTTGGAAGAGCAGTATGAACGCGCCAAAACGGACGATGCGTTTTGGGCGGAAATGAATGATCTGTGGACGCATTATGTTGGCCGTCCCAGCCCGATGTATTTTGCCGAACGCCTAACCGATCATTTGGGTGGTGCGAAAATCTATATGAAGCGGGACGAGCTGAATCACACGGGCGCGCATAAAATCAACAACGTGTTGGGCCAAATCATTCTGGCGCGTCGTATGGGCAAAACCCGTATCATCGCGGAAACAGGGGCGGGCCAACACGGCGTGGCCACGGCGACTGTCTGTGCGAAATTTGGTTTGAAATGCGTGGTTTACATGGGCGCACATGATGTGGAACGTCAGGCACCAAACGTATTCCGTATGCGCCTGTTGGGGGCAGAGGTTGTGCCCGTCACGTCAGGCCGCGGAACGCTTAAGGATGCCATGAACGATGCGCTGCGCGATTGGGTGACCAATGTGCGCGACACATTCTATTGCATCGGAACCGTTGCAGGCCCACATCCGTACCCTGCGATGGTGCGCGATTTCCAATCCATCATCGGCAAAGAGGCCAAAGAGCAGATGATGGCGGCCGAGGGTCGTTTGCCCGACACGTTGATCGCCGCAATTGGTGGTGGATCCAACGCCATGGGTCTGTTTTATCCCTTCCTTGATGATAAGGATGTGAACATCATCGGTGTTGAAGCAGGCGGCAAAGGCGTCAATGACGTCATGGAACATTGTGCATCCCTAACGGGTGGTCGCCCGGGCGTTTTGCACGGCAACCGCACCTATTTGTTGCAGGATGGGGATGGTCAGATTTTGGAAGGCTTCTCAATCTCGGCAGGTCTGGATTATCCGGGGATTGGACCAGAACACGCATGGCTGCACGATATTGGCCGCGCAAAATATGTGTCGATTACTGATAAAGAGGCGCTAGAGGCGTTCCAATTGTGTTGCGCGACAGAAGGGATCATTCCCGCGCTGGAACCTTCGCACGCAGTGGGTCACGTAATGAAAATCGCGCCAACCCTGCCATCTGATCACATCATTTGCATGAACATGTGTGGGCGCGGGGACAAGGATATCTTTACCGTTGCACGCCACCTTGGCTTTGACATGACGGGCCCCGAGGGCCGCGATGCTGGCTAGGGCATGGCCCTGTTCCTAATCATTTTTAATGTTGTTGCCCCTGTCGTTTTGATAGCGGGCAGCGGCTATCTCTGGGTGAAGCGGGGGGTTGAGTACCCAACCGAGTTTGTCACCCGCTTGGCGACCAATATCGCGATCCCCTGTTTGGTGTTTGACAGTCTGGTCAACACGGACATCGACCCCGAGGCCTTGGCCACCATGTTCTGGGCCTCACTTGCGACCTATGGCGGGGCGATGGTGGC
>JAFMKS010000022.1 GCA_017852835.1 Paracoccaceae bacterium | reverse complement strand
AACCCACGCTCTTCCAATGCAGTGATCAGACGGTGAATGCCTGATTTTGATCGCAGGTCCAACGCCTCTTTCATTTCATCGAACGAAGGTGGAACACCATCACGCACCATGCGTTTGTTGATGAAATCCAGCAAATCCAGTTGTTTACGGGTCAGCATGACAAGCCCCTTTAGAACATGATTGTCATTATGTTCTACAAGTGTTCTTGTTTTGTGTCAATGCCTTGTTTTACAGAGGGATCACATCCACCTCTGCGCCTGCCTCTAATGCTGTGGCTTGGGGTGCGCGAACGATCAGGGCATTTGATGCGGCCAGCACACTAAGCAACGCACTATCCTGTCTTTCGAAAACGCGCACTAAACCATTTTCATAAACCGCACGCATGTAATGTTCCCGCCCGCCGTTTTGCGCAATGGGGTGGGACAGTTTTGCACGTAATTTGGGCGCGGATTCCTTTGGCAATCCCTGCAATGCGCGTATGATGGGTGTTAAGAATATTTTTCCACAGACCATCGCCGACACTGGGTTTCCCGGCAAACCAATCATCATCGCATCGCCAAGTTGACCAGCCATCAACGGTTTTCCGGGGCGCATGGCAACTTTATAAAATTGGCGCTGAATCCCATGTTTTTCTGCCGCCTGTGCAACCAAATCATGATCGCCGACGGAGGCGCCGCCAATCGTAACAACAACATCCGCGCCCTCGGCCAAATAAAACGCTTGTTCCAGCGATTGAAGGTTATCGCGCGCGATGGGCAACACGCGCACCTCTGCCCCGATTTCACGCAACATTGCAGCAAGGCCAAAGGTGTTGGATGCGATGATTTGATCGGGATTGGAGGTTTCACCTGGCATCACCAATTCATCACCCGTCGAAATCAGGGCAACCGTTGGTTTACGGAAAACCTGTACCTGCGGCACATTCATTGCCGCCAATAGGGCCACATCATTTGGCCCCAACAATTTGGGGGCGTCAAATGTTTGGCCGCAGGCGAAATCAAACCCCTTGGCGCGGACATAGTATTTTGGATCTAAATTGTCCTTCAGGGTGATTGTGTCCCCGCTGCGCTCAACATCCTCTTGAATGATGATACGATCACAGCCTTCAGGCACAGGCGCACCTGTGAAAATACGCACGCATGCGCCTGTAGGAACAGATGCATTATATCCATGTCCCGCCGCTGATTCACCAACAACCTGATAAATGGCACCCGTTACCGCGCCTGCGGAATTGAGCGCGTAACCGTCCATTGCCGATGCGGGAAAGGGTGGTTGTTCCCGTTCTGCCACGGCGGACACGGCCAACACGCGACCCGCGGCATCCGACAGGGGAACGGTTTCGATGTTGAGTGGATTTGCAAGTGCAAAAAGCGCGTCAAGCGCCTCGCTCACACTGATCATTCTGCTGTATAGCGGCCAGATTTACCGCCATCCTTTAACACAACGCGAATTGCGCCGATCTCCATCGTTTTATCAACGGCCTTGATCATATCGTATACGGTTAGGCCCGCGACACTGGCCGCGGTTAATGCCTCCATCTCGACCCCTGTTTGGCCCGTGGTTTTCACGCTGGCTTCGATATCTACACCCGGCAATTCGGGGTTCAGCGTTAGATCAACAGTCACTTTTGTAATCGCCAATGGGTGACACAGGGGAATTAGATCGGGTGTTTTTTTTGCCCCCATAATCCCCGCCAAACGGGCCACGGACAGAACATCCCCCTTTTTCGCGCGTCCCTCTGCGATCATGTCATAGGTTGCCTGTTGCATTTTGACATGCCCACGCGCGGTTGCGATGCGGTCCGTATGCGCCTTGTCCGAAACATCCACCATATGCGCTTCGCCCTTGGAGTTGAAATGGGTCAGGTCGGACATCACATCGCCCCCATCAAAGGATTTGCAAGGATTGTGCGCGTTGCGTTTTCTACATCCTCTTGACGCATCAGGCTTTCACCAATCAAAAACGTTCGTGCGCCGTATTGCGCCATATCGGCCAAATCCGCCGGCGTGTTCAAACCACTTTCGCTGACCAACACCCGATCCGCAGGCACCATACGTGACAGTTCCCGCGTTGTGTCCAAGGTTGTTTCAAAGGTTTTCAAATTACGGTTATTTATCCCCAATAGCAGCGATTTCAGCACAAGTGCGCGTTCTAATTCATCGGCGTCATGCACCTCGATCAGGACATCCATATCCCATGAAAAGGCGGCGTCTTCTAATTCTTGGGCCTGCGCATCACTGACCGATGCCATGATGATCAGGATACAATCACCGCCCAATGCGCGTGCCTCGGCAACTTGATAGGTGTCATACATGAAATCCTTGCGAAGTGCGGGCAGAGTGGTCGCCGCGCGGGCGGCGGTTAAATACTCTTTTGCGCCTTGAAAACTTGGCGTATCAGTCAGCACGGATAAACAGGTTGCTCCACCTGCTTCATAGGCTTGGGCCAGGGTCGCGGGTTCAAAATCCGCGCGGATCAACCCCTTGGAAGGAGAGGCTTTTTTCACCTCTGCAATCAGGCCATATCCCGTTTTTGTCGCCGCAATCAGGGATTTTGCAAACCCGCGTGTTGGGCCAGCGGCTTTGGCCTCTTCCTCAACGGCAGAATAGGGTTTTGATGCCTTGTCGGCGGCAACTTCTTCTAATTTATAGGCCTTAATGCGGTCTAGGACTGTCTCGCTCATGCGGCCTCCGATGTGATGTTGGCAAGTGTTTTAATCGCGTTCATTGCGCGTCCACTGTCAATGGCGTCACGCGCCAATTCAACGCCAGCCTTTAGGTCGCTGGCCTTATCCGCAACAACCAAGGCCGCCGCCGCGTTAAACAGCACCGCATCACGATAGGCTGATGCTTCCCCCTCCATCAAGGCGCGCAGCGCAACGGCGTTTTCTTCGGGTGTGCCGCCCAAGATCGCACTTAGGGGATGCACGGGCAGGCCCGCATCCTCTGGGTGGATTTGACGTCCTTTAATTTCACCGTTTTCCAAAACGGCAACTTCGGTTGTGCCTGTGATGGTGATTTCATCGGTACCGTCTGATCCATGCACCAACCAGGCATTTTCTGATCCCAATTCCCGCAGTGTTTCAGCCATGGGGAAAATCAAATCAGGGGCAAAGGCACCAGTCAGTTGCCGTTTCACACCCGCAGGGTTTGTAAGTGGCCCAAGGATGTTGAAAATTGTTTTGCATCCCAATTCCTGACGCACAGGCATCACGTATTTCACGGCTGGATGATGCATTGGGGCCATCATGAAACCAATGCCCGCCTCAACAATGGCGCGTTCGACAACATCGGCCCCGACCATAACATTCACACCCATTTGTCCAAGTGCATCGGCCGCACCGGATTTGGAACTTAGGTTGCGGTTACCGTGCTTGGCCACAGGAACACCCGCACCTGCCACGACAAAGGCCGTGGCGGTTGAAATGTTCAGCGTGCCAACACTGTCACCGCCCGTTCCAACGATATCCATTGCGCCCTCTGGTGCGGACACAGCGATACATTTGGCGCGCATCACCGCAGCGGCCGCCGCATATTCCGCAACGGATTCACCACGTGCGCGCATCGACATCAACAATCCGCCCATTTGTGACAGTGTGGCCTCGCCGTTGAACAACAATTCAAACGCTTGTTCCGCTTGGGTGCGGCTAAGCGGTCCTTCGGAGGCCGCGTAAATTAAGGGCTTCATCAAATCGCTCATGCGGGCACCTTCATCATATTTACAAAGTTTTGCAGCAGGGCGTGACCATGCTCGGATCGGATGGATTCTGGATGAAACTGAACCCCTTGGATCGGCAAATCACGGTGTTCTAATCCCATGATTGTTCCATCCTCTAACCATGCTGTCACATTCAAGCAGTCAGGTAATGTTTCGCGTTCGACAATCAATGAATGATAGCGTGTCGCCTCAAACGGTGTTGGAAGGCCTTTGAACACTCCTTGATCGTTGTGATGCATTGCGCCCATTTTTCCGTGCACAATTTCATGACAGCGCACGACAGTTCCACCAAAGGCCTGACCGATCGTTTGATGCCCCAAACACACACCCATCAACGGGGTTTTCGTTTCTGCGGCAGCCTGCGTCAGCGCCAAACAAATGCCTGCCTGATCTGGGTCACATGGACCAGGGGACAATAGGATGCCCGCAGGGTTCATCGCCATCGCCTCTTGGACGTCAATTGCATCGTTGCGGCGTACCACGATTTCTGTTCCCAACTCGCCCAAATAATGGACAAGATTGTATGTAAAGCTGTCATAGTTATCGATAAGCAGCAGCATCAGAACTTTTTCCTAAACTTCGCATTCTGGGCTAGCCCAGATCTCATGGGTCGCGCTATACATGTTCAGGGATCGGACCCATCGTCAAGAGGCGAAGGGAAAGAAAGAGCGGTGAATTAGAATATCCATGGAGTTAACAACGTGGGACTTGGTTTTTTAGGCGGTTTTATTCGGGGGCTTATTGTCGGCGGGTTCGCATTGGTGTGTGTTTCGCTGTATTTGGGAAACACATCTGCGCCAATCCCAGAACGGACCGAGGTTGAGGTTCCAGCAGGATCTGAATTCACGCTAAAACGTGACGATACTGCCGTTCAACGCCCAAAACCCATTGAACAAACAACCACAGCGCCCGCGCCCGAGGTAACAGCGCCAAGTTTTGAAACATCCCTGAACGATGCGGCGGGTGTGACCGATGCGCCGATGGTTCCCGAAACGGGTTTGGTTGATACATCTGCGCCAACGTCACCCGACATAGGTTTGGCTGCCCCCGCGGCGCCAGAGCGTCCGCGCCTTCCCACAATCACCAGCGCGCTGCCGTCCCGCCCACAAACCGAAGCACAAAGTGCAGCACCGACACAGCCCAAGATCGAACGCGGGGATGCGGGCGCAACACTGGCCCCAAGTTTGGGATCAGGGCAAATCGTGGTCCCAAGTGATCCAACCGCACCAGAGTTGCGCCGTGGTGACCAAACGGCCCCAACCGAAGATACGACAAATGCAACCGTACCCACGGATCAAGCCAATGAAACTGCTCTGGAACAAGTGGCGGTTGATGCGATTGAAACCGAGGAACTCTATGGAAAGGCGATTGATCTTTATGCCCGAGATGGGGTGCGTGATGAGGGCAAGCCAAAGCTTTCGATCGTTTTATTGACCGATCAATTAAACGCGATTGATCCAAACTTGGTTCAGGCCTTGCCAATCCCTGTGACCTTTGCCGTCGATCCCGTAAACCCATCGGCAGATGCACTGCTGCTGTCGTTGAGAAAGTTGGAACAAGAAGCCGTCATTCTTGCCGATCTACCGACCGAGGCTGCTGTTCAGGATGTTGGGGTCGCCTTGACGGCCTTGGTTGATTTGCTGCCCCAAACAATCGGCGTGATTGAACGTCAGGCGGGGGCATTACAACAAAGTCGTGATGTCATGTTACATGTGCCCGAGGTTTTGAACCGTACAGGCCATGGTTTGGTGGTTTATGAAAAGGGATTGAACACGCTGGCGAAAGAGGCGGTCAAGGCGGGCACGCCCGTGGCGACCATCTATCGCGATTTGGATGGTGCGGATCAAAATGAACGCACAATTCGTCGTTTTTTGGATGGGGCCGCATTCCGCGCGGCCAATAGCCCGTCAGAGCCGATTGTTGTCTTGGCGCGATTACGCCCCGAAACAATAAGCGCGATCCTTATCTGGGCCCTGCAAGATCGGGCGCAAAAAACGGACGTCGTCCCCGTATCGCAGTTGATGAAAGCAGGTCTACAAAATTAACGCTCGCCTCTGGACACCGCGTTATTTTGATCAATTACCGCCTGTGTTTTTGACAAACATCGCCGCATCTGCGGCTGCGCGTCGGATGGCGTTGGATTTATGAACCGTTTCCATATATTCCGCCTCTGGATCGCTGTCATAAACGACACCTCCGCCTGCCTGAATATAAAGTTTTTCGTCCTTCACAATCGCTGTGCGCAGGGCGATACACATATCCATATCCCCCGCCGCACTGAAATACCCCAAACCACCGCCATAAACGCCGCGTTTTTCGGGTTCCAGTTCGTCGATGATTTCCATTGCACGCACCTTGGGCGCTCCTGAAACGGTGCCCGCGGGCATGCCCGCGAAAAAGGCAGACAGTGCATCTTGGTCAGGGTCCAATTCACCCACGACGTTTGACACGATATGCATCACGTGACTGTAGCGTTCGACAATGAATTCTTCGGTCGGACGCACAGTGCCGATTTTCGCAACGCGGCCCACATCGTTGCGCCCCAAATCCAACAGCATCAGGTGTTCGGCCAATTCTTTTTTATCGGCCAATAGGTCCTGTTCTAATGCCAAATCCTCTTCTGGTGTTTTGCCACGGGGACGGGTGCCCGCGATGGGGCGAATGGTGACTTCATTCCCAAACACACGCACAAGGATTTCGGGGCTGGCCCCGATCACTTGAAACCCACCGAAATTGAAAAAGAACATAAAGGGCGATGGGTTGGTGCGGCGCAAACTGCGATAGAGTGCGAAAGGCGGCAGGGGAAAATCCTGTGTCCAACGCTGGGCTGGAACAACCTGAAAAATATCACCTGCGCGGATGTAATCCTTGGCCTGTTCCACGGCCTGCATATAGCCCTCTTTGGTAAAGTTGGACTGGGGTGGTGCAACCTCATCCGCTTGACCCAAATCGCGGGCTTCGCTAACAGGGCGTTCAAGGTCCCGCATCGCGTCCCCAATCCGTTCTGCCGCCTGTGTATAGGCCGCGCGTGCGGACACATCACCGGAATGCCAAACAGGGGATACCAAAATCACTTCACCCTTGGCACCATCCAAAACGGCCACGACCGAGGGGCGCAAAAACAGCGCATCGGGCACGCCAATGGGATCGGGATTGATGTTGGGCAAATGTTCGATATGGCGCACCATATCGTACCCCAAATATCCAAACAGGCCCGCTGCGGATTGCGGCAGCTCGGCAGGTAAATCAATATGGCTTTCCGCCAAAAGCGCGCGAAATTCATCAAGTGGTTTTCCACTTTGCGCAACAAAGGCATCTTCGTCATAGCGCGCGCTGCGATTGATTGACGATGTTGTCCCAATGCATTTCCAAATCAGATCGGGTTTGATGCCAACGATGGAATAGCGGCCGCGCACTTCGCCCCCTGTGACAGATTCCAACATAAAGCTGTCTTTTTGCGCGCTTCCCAGTTTCAGCATAAGCGAAACAGGCGTATCCAAATCCGCGGCCAGTCGCGTGTAAATAACCTGATTTTCGCCCTTTGCATAACCTTGTGCAAATGCGTCAAATTCTGGTGTAATTGCCATGGATTATCCTATTGGAAATTCGCGTGAACCGCGTTCAACGCCTGTTGGTCCAATGAAATGCCCGCACGCGCCTGAATTTGACGGGCAAACGCGGCATATATGTCATTGGAAAGGGTTGCGTTCAATTGCGATGAAAGTGCGTTGCGGATTGTCGCCGCGTCCTCGGATGTGACGTCGCCTGCGTTAGCTGCGTTCAGCGTGACGACAACAACCTCGGACCCATCAGCAATTGCTTCTGACTGACCAACCTCTAATTCAAAGGCTTTGGCCAAGATGGCAGGTGTCGCGCTGCTTCCGAATTCATCACGGCGCAGGCCTGTTAATTCCTCGGTCGCTAAATCAAGCTGAACAGCACCCGCGGCCACATCATTCCCGAGCGATGTGAGCGCCGCTGCTGTTTCATCGGCGCGCCAATCGCTTAGCACCGTTTCACGGGCTTCTGCGAACGGGATTGGGGCAGGGGCGATGATTTCGTTCAGACGAAGGGCGAAAATGCCACCGTCCTCTAACATGGTCAGGGTTGGGAAATCGCGCTCTGTAACGGCCTCGGCTGCCTGCCGGAAACTTGGATATGCGGTGATGTCATCCAGTGCGTTTGCGTGAAATTCAACGCGGCCCAAACGCAGGCCATAATCCGCCTCAAGCTCTTCTAATGTTGCGCCCGCGGCCAATGTGTCATCCACCTGACCAATCATTGCATCAATCTGACGACGTGCCAGATCAAGCGCCAATTTGTCTTCTAATTCACTACGCGCATCTTCCAGCGTCACAGTTTGTGCGTCCAAAATACCATTGATACGGAACAGTGCAGGGCCAAGGTCACTGTCAAATGGGCCAACAATATCGCCAACTGATGCTGTGAAAACCGCGTCCGCCGCGGCGTCCAATGCATCCCGCGCCACATCCCCCAAATCAACGTCATCCAATGTCAAACCACGTGCCTGAACCAAATCCTCAAACGTTTTTGAGCCTGATGTGATTTGTGACAATGCATCTGTCGCGCCCGCCTGATCAATAAACACCAAACGTTCCACCAAGCGACGTTCGGGTTGTTGATATTGATCGATGCGGTTGTCATATTCTGCCTGTAACGCGGCCTGATCCACCTGAATTTGATCAATCAACATATCGGGGCTGAGCACGGCGTATGTTATATCCTTACGCTTGGGCTGTGTGTAATTGGCGATGTTGTCAGTGTAATACGCGTTCAGTACATCGTCAGTGGGAACTGCAACGGGCGTTGTTAGGTTCTGTTGGCTTAGCCGCGCAATTGTGAAATCACGTGTCTCCATCAGGAACGCCAAAATCGTTTCGGTTGCAACGTCATCCATTGTGTTGCCGGCCAATACCGCGCCCTGCAACAATGTGCGTGCGCTTTCTGCGCGAATGGCGGCCTCGAACTCGGCCTCGGTATATCCTGCGCCTTCCAGTGACAGTTGATAGTTCTGGCGATCAAATTGACCGTCTAGGCCGCGAAAGGCATTGATTTCCATGATTTGATTGCGCACCGCATCATCCCCAACAGACAGGGAAATCGCCGCGGCCTCATTCTCAAGCGCCTTTTCTTGAACTAGACGGGACAGAACACGATCAGGGATGCCAACGGCCTGTGCTTCAGTAAACGAAAGGACGCGACCAAACTGTGCCTCGCTTGCGCGAAGTTCGTTTTGCAATCCGCGGGCATAATCATCCACTGGAATTTCCGTATCGCCCACCGAACCAACAGATAGGATTGACCCATTAAAACTGACTGCGCCAAACCCCAGAAGGCCCACCATGACAAAGCCCATCATGATCCATGTTAGGAATTTTGGCAGTCCGGTCTTTTTCTCCGACATGTTGTCCCCCGTGTAGCAATCCGCAAACCTATTTCTATTTTTCCCGTATTCTTAAGCGGGGTTTTCGGCAGGGGCAAGGCGAATGCTGACATCAATCAGACGATCAACAAAAGTTTCGACAGTTTCCCCGTCAATATTGGCAAATGCCACACGCAAATGATTGTGTCCAAGGCGGGTTTCATCGGGACTAAAAAAGGCACCCGGCAAGGCAAGGATATGACCCTGCTGCAACAATTCTTGCGCCGCCGCGATTGAGGTCATGTTAAAAGGGTGTTCAACATAGGCAAAATAGGCCCCTGAACCGAGCAATTTCCACCCATAGGGCACAAGGCGATCAAAGGACTGCCGAAACTGCGCCAGTTTCTGAATGGTCTGTTGGCGTTCTTGCTCTACCCAATCACCCAAATGTTCCAATCCCCACTGCGCTGCGAATTGACCCGTTTGCGCGGGGCAGATTGTGACCGTATCCAAGAATTTTTCAATTTCAGTGATTTGGTGGGGGGACGCGACAACCGCGCCCACACGATGCCCCGTTATGCGATAGGCCTTGGAAAAAGAATAAAGAACAATCAAATGATCCTGTGCAGCAGGGTCGGACCAAAGTGTGTGGACATCATCAATGGTGCGAAAATCCAAATAGGTTTCATCAAGGATCAGTTTTACATTATGTTTCTGCGCTAAAGACAGAAAATCATGTAATAAATCATCTGAATACTCAACGCCCGCGGGGTTGTTTGGCGTGACCAAACAGATCGCGCGAGTTTTGTCATTCATAAATTTTTCCGCATCCTGCGGATCAGGGATCAGGGTTTCATCACAATAAAGCGCACGGGTGTTTACATGCGACAATGTCAGCCACATGTCATGGTTGAAATACCATGGTGCTGTTAGGATCACATCATCACCCGCCTGACAGAGGCCGGCAATCACGGCGCAAAACGCCTGATTACACCCCGATGTAATTGCAATGTTTTCGTGGGAAAATTCAGTTGCGTACGTCCGCGACCATTTATCCGCCAGCGACACGCGTAAATCCATATTGCCCAAAATGGGGCCATATGAATGCGCGTCCCCCTCACTCAGAACATGATCGGCCATGGCCTGACGCATTTCAATGGGGGGCGGGGCCGTTGGGGCCGCTTGGCTGACATCAATCAGGGGGCGGTCCGCAGGAAATTCCATTCCCTCCAGCCATTTACGCGCCGCTTTGATCGGCGGCGCGATTAGGTTTGATGTGCGCCCCATGGATGGCAAAGGGTTAATCTCTGCCGCGGTAGGGTTCGACATATTGCAATGCCAAATCCCAGGGGAAGAAAATCCAAGTATCTTGGCTTACTTCAGTCACAAAGGAATTCACCTGATCGCGACCCATCGGTTTCGCATAAACGGTGGCCACATGTGCTTTAGGCAAAACATTGCGGACAACTTCCAATGTTTTGCCTGTATCCACCAAATCATCAATGATCAAAACACCCTCACCATCGCCAACCAAGTCTTGGTCAGGCATTTTGATTATGCGCGGTTCGCTTTGTGTTTGGTGGTTATATGATTTAACGCTGATCGTATCGACCAAACGAATGTCCAATTCACGTGCAATGATCATCGCAGGCGCCATGCCACCGCGTGTAATCGCAACAACAGCACGCCAAGCACCGCCCTCATCCGGGCCCTGACCATCCAAACGCCAAGCGAGCGCACGTGCATCGCGGTGAAGTTGATCCCAACTTACGTGAAATCCTTTTTCGTGGGGCAGGCGCTCTGTCATGAGTCTTTCTTTCCTGTCACTACATCTATATCGGGGGCATCCACTGCCTTCATACCAACCACATGATAGCCTGAATCAACGTGCAGGTTTTCACCCGTCACACCAGAGCTGAGGTCAGATAGTAAATAAAGCGCGGATTTACCCACATCATCAATCGTCACCGTGCGGCGCAATGGTGAGTTTAATTCGTTCCATTTCAGGATATAGCGAAAATCGCCAATGCCGCTGGCCGCCAAGGTTTTAATTGGACCCGCGGAAATTGCGTTGACGCGAATGTTTTGTTTGCCCAAATCCTCGGCCAAATACATGACGGAGGCTTCAAGCGCGGCTTTGGCAACGCCCATAACATTATAATGCGGCATCACCTGTTCGGCGCCATAATATGTCATCGTCAACATGGAACCGCCATCCGTCATCAATTTTTCCGCGCGCTGCGCCACGGCGGTAAATGAATAGACAGAGATATCCATTGTCATGTTGAAATTGTCGCGTGAGGTGTCGACATAACGGCCGCGCAATTCCGCTTTATCCGAAAATCCAATCGCGTGAACCAAAAAGTCGATTTTGCCCCAGCATTTTTCAATTTCTGCGAAAACAGTATCAACGGTGTTCATATCCGTCACGTCGCATTCAACCAAAAAATCACTGCCACATTGTGCAGCCAATGGCGCGACGCGCTTTTTTAATGCTTCACCTTGGTAGGAAAAACACATCTCTGCGCCTGCATCGGCGCAGGCCTTTGCAATTCCCCATGCGATGGATTTGTCATTCGCCAAACCCATGATTAATCCACGTTTTCCTGCAAGTAGATTATTTGACATTGCCTCGTCTCCGCCCAATATTCAGTTATCTTGCGTTTAGTTGATCCGACATAATCCATCAAGTCTGATCGTTAGCATCGCACATAATTAACCACATGAGGCAGCAGATGAGCGAACGAAACGGTATTTTTGCAGGCGACAACCCATTTGAAGTTGCACGTCGTTGGTTAGGCGAGGCAGAGGAGGGAGAGTTAAACGATCCCAATGCAATCGCCCTGTCCACAGTAGATGCAGATGGATTGCCGAATGTCCGTATGGTTCTGTTAAAGGAGATCGATAAAGACAGTTTCGTGTTTTACACCAATTACAACAGTCGAAAATCTCAAGAGATCAAACAGGCGGGCAAAGCCGCCTTTGTTTGGCATTCAAAGGCGCTTCATCGTCAGATACGCGTCCGAGGCGTCGTTGAAAAAGAGGATGGAGCGCAGGCGGACGCATATTATAACTCACGTTCATTAAAGAGCCGATTGGGTGCAATCGCATCGCAACAATCCCAATCACTTGCGTCACGTGCGACCCTAGTTGCAGAGGTTGCAAAAGTAACCACAAAAAACGGATTGAACCCAAAACGACCAGATTATTGGGGCGGCTGGCGCATTCGCCCGTTGGAAATGGAATTCTGGGCAGATGGGGAATTTAGGCTTCACGACAGATTTCGCTGGTCGCGCATAGGTTGTAACGAAGATTGGGATATTCAGCGCCTTTACCCATAAGTAATTGTTATCGTTTATATAAATTCACGTTGCATGAAATTAGCACATAAAATATAAACTAAAGAATATTAACCGCTTTCCTTTAATATAGCATTGCATGACTATAGTTAGGTGAGGTCAATACGCGGTGGTAACGTGATACCGGAAGCAGAACGCGGGCACTGCGGGGTTGTGAAGTGGTTCGACCCAAGCAAAGGATTCGGTTTTATCGTAGCAGATGGAACCCAATATGGCATTTTCCTTCATGCAAATGTTATTCGAAATTTCGGGCAAAGTTCGGTAGCAGATAATGCGCGGATCGAATTTATTGCCAAAGGAACGACCAAGGGTGTGTAGGCAATTGTTGTGTTGTCCATTGCGCCACCGGAAACAACATCAGCATCACTGGCCGATTTTGAAAATGTCGATAACGCAGAAGTGGCACAAATGCTACTTGAGGCTGCGCGCGTAAAATGGTTTGATAAGGCCAAGAGATTTGGATTTGCCAATATTTGGGGAAGTTCAGAGGACGTTTGTGTACATGTCGAAATCTTACGGAGCTCGGGCCTTGCGGATTCATAAGCGGGCGGGGCGGTGTCAATCTGTTGGATTTCGGGGAAGCGCGGTAAAATGGCGGCTGAGGTATGCTCTTGGGAAAGTGTTTCGCGCGATTAGGATGTGGTTTCATTTGGCTGCTGGCGTCAATGACGGGCATTGCAACAGCTGGATGCACAGATTCGATTGTCGAAATTAAATCCGCACACGCGCATATCAGATTAAATGTCGAAGTTGCCGATTCCGCTGAAGAACGCGCCATCGGTCTGATGCACCGCCAAAGCATGCCCTATAACAGCGGGATGTGGTTTATATATGAAACGCCGCGCACCGTCGCGTTTTGGATGCGCAACACGCTGATCCCGCTTGATATCATTTTTGTCGATCAACATGGCGAGGTGCAAAAAATCCACATGAATGCACTCCCATTGGACGAAACACCGATCCCAGGCGGGGATAACATTCAATTTGTTCTTGAAGTGAATGCAGGACTATCCGAGCGCTATGGATTGGGGGCAGGTGACTTTATTCGTCATCCATCCATAAAACAGGACCCCGTTTGGCCCTGCCAAAAATAATTTCAAAAAAACATCATATTGCTCTTTTCAAAGCCGTAGTCATTCGATAGAAGCCGCGTCAGTCGGGGCGTAGCGCAGCCTGGTAGCGCACCTGTTTTGGGTACAGGGGGTCGCAAGTTCGAATCTTGCCGTCCCGACCATCTTCAAAAAAAAGTACTAAAATTGGAATCGCGGAGTTGCCGGCGTGGCATTTGTCGCATTTTGTTCACTGATTATTTTGAGAATTGTTTAACACAACGCTTACCTACCACATTTAGTATAAAATTTTTTTTGACCCCCAAATTGCAGGGTCATGGTCATGCGTGAATCACTTAGCCAAGGGGGGTGCATTCAAGTTTTGCATCGCTTCATCCGCTTAAGTGCCTTAAAAACAAGGTTTTCTGAAAATCGTTCATAAAAGTTAATACTTTTGACCGCTGTGGCACACCAGACTACCCCGACTATTCAAAAGGATGGTCAACCGATAAAACCGCAGTTAGACGAAAAAAAAGTCATTGACGATCACGGGCTTTCTACGTCACTTTGTGTGGGCCGATGGGGCGAAACACTAAATGTAGTATCATTCACACCGAGTGACCCACAGCACATGTGGGGACACGCGATCCGCGTGAGACGTATTTTTTGTGCCACCTCACGAGAAAAAATAAACACAGTTTACGGATTTAGGCGGTACAATGAAAATTGAACGTAAGTTTACCAAGGCAGGACAGGACGCA
This sequence comes from Paracoccaceae bacterium, assembly GCA_017852835.1. Classification (GTDB taxonomy): domain Bacteria; phylum Pseudomonadota; class Alphaproteobacteria; order Rhodobacterales; family Rhodobacteraceae; genus HIMB11. Next base: position 17,066 of record JAFMKS010000022.1, on the reverse strand, counting down.
TACGCAGACATCGAATTTGTCACAACGTCCTCAGAGATACGTAACCCAGATGGAACAGTTGTATTTCACTTAGAAAATGTAGAAGTTCCAAAATCATGGTCACAGGTTGCAAGCGACGTGATCGCACAGAAATATTTCCGTAAAGCCGGCGTGCCCGTTGCGTTAAAAACTGTGCGCGAAAAGGATGTTCCAGAATTTTTGTGGCGCTCTATCGCAGAAAAGTCAGATACAGAAAAGACAGGCGAAACATCTGCAAAACAAGTATTCAACCGTCTTGCAGGCGCTTGGGCCTATTGGGGTTGGAAAGGTGGCTATTTCACCACCGAGGAAGATGCGAGCGCGTATTACGACGAAATGCGCTACATGTTGGCCAACCAAATGGCCGCACCAAACAGCCCACAGTGGTTCAACACAGGTCTGCACTGGGCATACGGGATCGACGGTCCAAGCCAAGGCCACCACTATGTAGACTACAAAACCGGCAAACTGGTCAAATCAAACAGCGCCTACGAACACCCACAACCACACGCCTGCTTTATCCAATCTGTTTCAGACGATTTGGTGAACGAGGGCGGCATTATGGATCTATGGGTCCGCGAAGCGCGCTTGTTCAAGTATGGCTCTGGCACGGGCACCAATTTTAGCTCGCTTCGGGGCGAGGGTGAGGCGCTGTCTGGTGGCGGCAAATCCTCTGGCTTGATGGGCTTCTTGAAGATCGGCGATCGTTCGGCGGGCGCAATCAAATCAGGCGGCACAACACGTCGTGCTGCCAAGATGGTTATCTGTGATGCCGATCACCCAGACATCGAAGAATTCATCAACTGGAAAGTGAAAGAAGAACAAAAAGTGGCGTCCATCGTCGCAGGTTCAAAAATGCACGAACAGCGTTTGAATGAAATCTTCTCGGCAATCCGCGCATGGGACGGCAGCACAGAAGATGCCGTTGATCCAGCCAAGAATGACACACTGAAAAAGGCCATTCGCGAGGCGAAAAAGGTCGCAATTCCAGAAACATATGTAAAACGCGTTTTGGATTATGCGCGTCAGGGATACACATCAATCGAATTCCCAACATATAACACAGATTGGGACTCAGAGGCATATGCATCTGTTTCTGGTCAAAACTCCAACAACTCAATTCGCGTCACAAACGCGTTTTTGAAAGCGGTCGAGGAAGATGGTGATTGGGATTTGATCCGCCGTACAGATGGCAGCGTTGCAAAAACTATTAAGGCACGTGATTTGTGGCAGGACGTTGGACACGCCGCATGGGCCTGTGCCGATCCTGGCATCCAGTTCCATGATACTGTAAACGCATGGCACACATGCCCAGAGGATGGCGATATCCGGGGATCAAACCCATGTTCTGAATACATGTTCTTGGACGATACGGCATGTAACCTAGCATCAATGAACTTGCTGACCTTCCTGAAAGACGGAAAGTTCCAGTCAGACGATTACATGCACGCTACACGTCTGTGGACCGTGACATTGGAAATTTCGGTTCTGATGGCGCAGTTCCCGTCAAAAGAGATTGCACAGCGGTCCTATGATTTCCGTACACTTGGCCTTGGGTATGCAAACATTGGCGGTTTGTTGATGAACATGGGCTATGGATATGACAGTGATGAGGGCCGTGCGCTTTGTGGTGCGTTGACCGCGATCATGACAGGCGTGTCCTATGCAACATCTGCGGAAATGGCGTCAGAATTGGGAACATTCCCAGGCTATGCCAAAAACGCGGACCACATGTTGCGTGTTATTCGCAATCACCGTCGCGCCGCACAGGCCGCAACCGACGGGTATGAGGCATTGGCCGTCAAGCCCGTTCCACTCGATCATGCAAACTGCCCAGATAAATCATTAATCGATTTATCACTCGCCGCATGGGACAACGCCCTAGCACTGGGTGAAAAGCACGGCTATCGTAACGCGCAGGTATCTGTGATTGCGCCAACCGGCACAATCGGGTTGGTCATGGACTGTGACACAACAGGGATCGAACCAGATTTCGCCTTGGTGAAATTCAAAAAGCTTGCGGGCGGAGGATATTTCAAAATCATCAACCGTTCGGTCCCATCTGCATTGGCAAAATTGGGCTATGGCAGCGCAGAGATCGAGGAAATCGTTTCCTACGCCGTGGGCCATGGAACAATCGGCAATGCGCCTGTGATCAACCACACGAGCTTGATCGGCAATGGGTTTGGCAAGGCAGAGTTGGATAAAATCGAAGGCGCCTTAGGCACAGCATTTGACATCCGTTTCGTGTTCAACCAGTGGACATTGGGCGAAGAGTTCTGCACCAAAGTCTTGGGCATTCCGCAAGAAAAGCTGAACGACCCATCCTTTGATATGCTGCGCCATTTGGGCTACACGCGGGCCGAAATCGACGCAGCAAACGATCACGTTTGCGGTACAATGACGCTTGAAGGTGCGCCGCATTTGAAGGAAGAGCATATGCACATCTTTGATTGTGCAAACCCGTGCGGCAAAAAAGGCAAACGGTATCTGTCGGTCAACAGCCACATCACAATGATGGCCGCGGCACAGTCGTTCATCTCTGGTGCGATTTCGAAGACGATCAACATGCCAAACGATGCAACAATCGAAGATTGTCAAAAGGCGTATGAGCTGAGCTGGTCTTTGGGCACCAAAGCGAACGCACTCTACCGTGATGGTTCAAAACTATCACAACCACTAGCAGCGGCATTGATCGAAGATGATGAGGATGCGGCGGAAATCCTGGAAACAGGGACACCGCATGAAAAGGCCGCCGTCATCGCCGAAAAGATCGTGGAAAAAGTTGTGATCAAAGAGATCATCAAAACCGAACGCGAAAAAATGCCAGAGCGCCGCAAAGGATACACGCAAAAGGCAATCGTGGGTGGACACAAGGTGTATCTGCGCACAGGCGAATATACTGACGGGTCCTTGGGCGAAATCTTTATTGATATGCATAAAGAGGGCGCAGGCTTCCGTGCAATGATGAACAACTTTGCCATCGCCGTGTCCGTTGGTTTGCAATACGGTGTTCCGCTAGAGGAATTCGTCGATGCCTTTACCTTCACCAAGTTCGAACCATCGGGCATGGTGCAGGGCAATGACAGCATCAAAAATGCGACTTCCATCCTTGACTATATCTTCCGTGAATTGGCGGTCAGCTACCTTGATCGGACAGATCTGGCACACGTCAAACCAGAGGGCGCGAGCTTTGATGACCTACACAAAGGCGATGAAGGCACAAACGTTTCAAATGTAACTGAAGATAGTGCCACTAAGTCATTGGAAATGCTGAAATCTATCAGTTCGACTGGCTACTTGCGTAAACGCCTACCACAAGAGTTGATGACCCTAAAACCATCAGTCGAGGGTGCGCCAATGGCACTGGACGTCACAACAGAGGCAGACGCAGTTGTCTCAGAACCTGTTGCGGCCCCTGTGACCACAATGGACGAACGCACAAAGGCCAAAATGCAAGGCTACGAAGGCGAGGCCTGCGGCGATTGCGGGAACTACACATTGGTGCGCAATGGCACCTGTATGAAATGTAACACATGCGGAGCCACATCTGGCTGTAGCTAAACAGGACACGGGGCGGGTGCGCTCGCCCCTGACGATATTCAGGCCGCAGGCAAAAAATTGATCGAGCGGTATAATGATGAGCTTGAATGTCGAAACTCTAAAGAGGGCCACTGGCCCTCTTTTTTTTATTCCTTCAGCTTGGGCCAATTCGCATTCCTCAAGGCGATATTGCCCGGAACATCCTGTAGCCACAATTCACGTCCCTGCAGGGAATAATTCAGAAACAGCCGAAGCACTTTGCATTCGCAGTGTTGTTTTCGAGACGCTTGTTTGGGGCGGCATTTGCCGCATTGGTACATGCACTACTCCCTTGTGCCTTCGAAAAAACCACAAGTAAGACCGTCCACGATCTCTATTTTGAAACCCACAATCGCGGGTCATAAGAAGTGTGAACCGCGATCCCACGGGTGTAGGGTCGCGGTTCAATTTATCCGCGCAATTTGTCGTGAAGAATGATTGGACGCGCGGGTAAAGCGATCCAGTGTGTTATCCAATACTTCGTGATCCTTCTCAAGCAGGTCCAGACCTGTCGCAAACCGTGGTTCAGCGCTGGATAGTTCGGGGAAAAACTGTCTTTCCATGTATGATGCCCATACGGTTGCGCGCCCAACCAATTCTGCGTTGATCGCGAAAAATTTTGGTGGGCATCCAATGCATCGCGGGGGTAGTCGTTGATCAAGTGGTTCAGTTCAGGTGAAAGCGGGTCCGTCCGGAATGCTGTCTGTGTCATGCATCACATATGCGGACAGATGCGGATTTACCACACCAACTCGGATATTCGTTTTTTGCTATGATAGTTTAGCAGGATGCTATTCGGCCTGCGCCAACTGTTCCAAAACATCATCAATCACGCGTTGCCACAGCTCTGGGGGCTGTGCACCTGGAACGGCGTGTTGGCCTGCGACGATGAATGTGGGCACCGATTTGATGCCCATGTTGCGGGCGGCTTCATCCTTTTGGCGCACCTCTGCCAAATCAGCGTCCGAGAGTAACAATTTGCGCGTGACGGCCGCGTCCATGCCGCCTGTATCTGCGACATCTGCCAAAACGTCGATGTCGCCAATATCACGACCTTCGATGAAGTAGGCCTTGAACAGGGCAGATACAATCGGGGTTTGCACACCTTCAATGCCAGCCCAATGGATCAAACGGTGCGCATTGATCGTATTCGGGGTGGTTTTGATCCCCTCTAGGTTCATTTTTAGCCCTGCTTTTTCCGCGTGTTCTGCGACGGGCATATAGGCCTTGATCGCATTCTCCTTGCCCCCAAATTTCCCTTCTAAATAGGTACGACGATCCATGCCGCCCTCTGGCATCTCGGGGTTCAGCTGAAAGGGGTGCCATTCAATCGTAAAAGGGTGATTGGGTCGGCTTTCCAGCGCGCGGTCTAAATGGGTTTTGCCAATAAAACACCATGGGCAAATCGGATCTGAAAAGATGTCGAGTTTTATCATGTGATTAGATCCTTCATCTTTCTGAGAGCATTTCGGTTAATCTTACCGTTCGCGGTTTGGGGCAGGGCGTCAAGGCGCACATAGGCCTTGGGGCGTTTATAATCGGCCAAATGCGTTTGCGCATGTTCTTTAAGTTGAGTTTCAATATCGGAACTTGCCGACGTAAAAAAAACCACAATAATTTTTGCATCTGCCTTAATTTCAACTTCGACACAGGCCAGTGATATGATGCCCTGAACCTGTGACAGGCTATGTTCCAACTCGATCGGGGACACGCGAAACCCGCCTGCGTTCATCATGTCATCCTTACGACCCGTGTAATAATAGGCGCCGTTTTCACCGATGCGCGCATGATCACCTGTTAAAAACCACCCATCGACAAACCGATCCGCTGTTTCATTCGCCGCGTTTAAATATCCCAACATCAGTCCCGGATCATCCTGATGAACGGCGATGATGCCTTCCTCACCTAGCATGGCCTCTTGTGTTGGGTCATGCACCGCACGCAGGCAAATCCTACGCCCCCGTTGTGGCCAGCCAAGTGCGTGATCCGCACTGGGGCGATGGGAGCAAGAGGACAGGAATGTCGAACATTCGGACATGCCAAAGGCTTCAAAAATATCAACACCCGTTTTCGCGCGCCATGTGCTGCGAACATCAGGCGATAGTTTTTCCCCCGCAGACAGGACATGCCGCAACTTGGGAATACGGAACTGATCGGGTAGGGCCGCGTTTAGTTTTCGAATAACTCCGGGTGCCGCCGCAAACAGCGTTGCATGATGGCGCGACAACAACAGCGGCAAAAGTTTCAAATCAACATTTTGTTCAGGGATCAAGGCGGTTGCCCCAACGCTCCACGGATCCATCAATCCGGTGCCAAGCGTAAAGGTCCAATTAAAGGCACCCGCATGCAACAAACGATCCTCTGCGGCCAAATCATACCAATCGCGGATCATCATACGCCGCGCCCAAATCGCACGATGTGCATGCATCACCGCACGTGGGTGTCCCGACGTGCCCGAGGTGTAAACGATATAGGCTAATCTGTTGGGATCACCGCGATGAAACTCGGCAGATTCATTTGATTTAAACGCGGCAATCTGTTCAACGTTCAAAACGCGATGCGCTGTATCGGGCAGGGCGCATGCCCCGTCGTGAACAATGACAGTGGGATCGATGTCCGTGATAATTTTGGCAACTTCTGTTTTGGTCAGAACGCTTGATGTGGGCACAGGCACCGCGCCAATTGCAATGGCGGCCAGATAGGTTATGGGAAAGTCTACCGTATTTCCCAAGCGCATCAAAACGCGATCATCTGGTTCAACGCCTGTGTCCAGCAGGCCCTGTGCAACGCCCAAAACATCTGATTTCAGCTGTGCATAGCTGATCCGCCGCGCGCCAGAATTAGACAGGACGGATAGTACCACCTTTTCAGGGGTGACATCAGCATGTGCCAAAACATACTCTGCCATATTGAAATCAGAGGGGCAGGGCGCATGTATGTCGCCAATATTAGGATAGGATTGCATACCATTGTCCTAAGTCACGTGCGCCCGAGTTGCAAGCCTGCGCCGCACGCGCTATAGGGTGCGACATGAGTGAGACTGATCCAAAACAACTTATTAAAATTGCACGTGAAAATGGCGCTGAAGAATTTGCAGAGCCTCTCGATCTGGGATCGCGTGTGCGGGATTTGCGCAAAGCGCGCAATTGGACCCTAGAGCAAGCGGCGCAGCAAGCAGGCCTTGCACGATCCACCCTGTCAAAAATCGAAAATGGACAAATGTCACCAACCTATGATGCTTTGAAAAAACTGGCTGTTGGCTTGGATATTTCTGTCCCGCAATTGTTCACACCCCCCGTTAAGGATCAAATCAACGGGCGTATGGTCATCACGAAAAATGGCCAAGGTACCGCACATGCCACGACGACCTATGAACATGAACTCTTGGCTGATGGTTTGACCAAGAAACAAATGCTGCCTTACCGCGCGCGCGTGCGTGCACGCTCAATCGATGAGTTTGACGGTTGGGTCCGCCATGATGGTGAAGAGTTTCTTTATGTCCTCACAGGCGTCATTCGCCTTTATACCGAGTTTTACGAACCCATCGAAATGCGCCGCGGGGATACCGCCTATTATGACGCAAGCATGGGGCACAATGTCGTCTCACTCAGTGATGAGGATGCGACAATCCTATGGGTCACCGCCCTAGTGTAATTGTCGCGTTTGGCAGGATACTTTTCGGTGTGATCGTAGTTCTGATTTTGACGTTTTCGTTTGGTGAACCTTGAACCGTCATGCTTGGCTTAACTTGGCAGGCTCCGACGGCACACATCACCAGTAGCACTGATACCATCTTTATTTTCTGACCCCTTATTCCTCGCTCCACCATACATCAGGAAAGAACCCAATGCGATCCCCGTAAATGGGCGTGTCGCTTGGAAATTTCAGGTATGATTTGTGTGCAATACGGCTGGGTCCATTGTGATAAATTGGAATGACATAGCGCCCCGCCGTCAGGACACGGTCCATTGCGCGTACAGCATCCAAAAATTGCTGACGTGTTTTCGCGGTGTTTAGGGCATCGATCAGCGCGTCCATCGCGGGTGAATTCAGTCCCATTAAATTTCGCGTGCCTTCCACATCTGCATATTCCTGCCCCCAATAGAGCCGCTGTTCATTGCCAGGCGACAGCGAGAGGGAACGCGCAAAGGGTGTCATATCAAAATCCAAAGCCTTGCGTCGTTCGGCGTATTGCGCACCATCCACCAAGTCAACTTCGACAGAAATGCCCAAACGGGATAGGGCGTCCATATAGAGTTCAACGATGGACAAATATTCTTGGGCACCCTGACGCAGTAGGATTTTGAACGACACTGGATCACCCGCTGGATCGGTAAGTTTCCCATCAACCACACGATATCCTGCCTGATCCAATAATGTTACCGCGCGACGCATGTTTTTGCGATTTCGCTCTGATCCGTCGCTGATCGGAAAACGATATCCTTCGATGGTGTCGGGTGGCAGTGTGTTTACAAATGGCGTTAACAATTTTGTAACCCCATCGGCGGCAGGACCATCCCGCATACCAAGGATTGAATTGCCGAAGTAACTTTGAATACGATCCTGACGCCCACCTGTTTGCGCATCATTTATGTATTCGAAATTGAACGCCTCAATCATCGCCTGACGGACACGCCAATCGGCAAATAAATCGCGTCGGGTATTCATAACCAAACCACGCATGCCCGTTGGCCGTTGATGCGGGATTTCTGATTTGGTCATCGTCCCATCCTGCATTGCAGGGAAATCATATTGCGTTTCCCATTTTTCGGCATTGCCCTCGCGCATCATGTCGATGTCACCCGATTTAAACGCCTCAAACAGGACAGTCGCATCACCAAAATATTCCAGTTTGATTTCATCAAAATTATTTGTCCCACGACGCAAGGCCAGATCAGCGCCCCAGTAATCCTTGTTTCTCTTGAGCGAGATACTGCGCCCCGGATCGACCGTATCAATCACATAAGGGGCCGAGGTAATGGGCACGATGTCCAAACCAGAAACCGTGAAATCCACATCCTCCCACTGGGCCTTTTTCAGGATCGGACGCATGCCTGCCAATAGCGCAAGTTCTGGATTATCCTCATTAAAAGTAAACCGAACCGAACGGGTGCCCGTTTGTTCGATTGTGTCTATTTTCCCCCACAACCCGCGATAGCGCCAGTGCCCAACCGTCCCGAGCGTTTCATAGGACCACAAGACATCTTCAACAGTCACGGGCGACCCATCGGAAAATCGGGCTTCTGAACGCAGGCTAAATTCAACCCATTCGCGGTTTGGTCCCGTTTCGATTGTTTCGGCCAACAAACCATAAAGCGTAAAAGGTTCGTCCCAGGACCGTCCCATCAATGTCTCATAAGCCCAAAACCGAAGCTGCCATGGCGCGCGTCCTTTGATGATGTGGGGGTTTAGCGAATCGAATCCTCCAACTTCGCCCAGAATCAGCGTACCCCCCTTGGGCGCATTCGGATTCGCATATGGGAGCGAGACAAAATCAGGACCCAGATCAGGCGATCCATACATTGAAATTGAGGGCTGAGGCTCTGCCAATGCGGGAGAGGATAAAAATGCCACGCTTATGGCGATAGCCTTGATTCCTTGGTGAATCTGGGAAAACTTCATGGGTTTCTCATTCTGATTGATATGCTCTAAGCGTCAGCCTAGTCACCTCTGTCTGATATTTCAAACTTTTAGCTTGGAGTGATCAGAGATTAACGGTATAAAGGTGCCACTGCTCGATAGGTTTCTTGCCTGTATGAAACCTGCCTCAATGACTTGGCGCCTGCTTTTGCAGGCGCTCTTTTTTTTCCATAAACTGCCACTTGCTTGTATCTGCCGCATAATGGCGAAATAACCATAGCATTCTATGTTGCAGGAGATTTTCAAATGACCCTATCGGGAAAACGCGCCGTTATCACGGGATCAACATCAGGAATTGGTTTAGGGATCGCGCGTGCCATGGCAGGTGCAGGGGCGGACATTGTTCTGAACTCTTTCACAAATACAGACGATGACCACGCCTTGGCCACCGATCTGTCGGATGAATTTGGCATCTCTGCACGCTACATTCAGGCCGATATGTCGAAATCTGAACAGTGCCGTTCGCTGATCGAGGAAAGCGGAAACTGTGATATACTGATCAACAACGCGGGCATTCAACATGTTTCCCCGATTGATGAATTCCCGATTGATAAATGGAATGCCATCATTGCGATTAACCTCAGTTCCGCGTTTCACACAACCGCTGCAGCCCTGCCAAAGATGCGCGCAGCGGGGTGGGGACGTGTGATCAATATTTCATCGGCGCACGGACTAACCGCATCCCCCTTCAAATCCGCCTACATCGCGGCAAAACATGGCATCATCGGTCTGACCAAAACAACCGCATTGGAAACTGCCGAACAACCGATTACAGCCAATGCAATTTGTCCGGGCTATGTTTTAACCCCACTGGTCGAGGCACAGATTCCTGCCACCATGGAAAAATACGACATGGAACGCGATGAGGTCATCAAAAAAGTGATGTTAGAGCGTCAACCAAGCCGCGAATTCGCAACCGTAGAACAAATTGGCGGTACCTGCGTATTCCTATCATCACCCGCAGCCAATCAAATAACGGGAACCACGATCAGTGTCGATGGTGGCTGGACCGCGCTGTAGATGACTACAATTTTGTTAATCTGATTAACAGAAAATTTACTTAATAATCCCCTTATCACTGCCAAGACCTAAGGAACGGCGCAATGAAAACTTTGACGTTGAATGGCGCTGCGCGGTGGCCGCAAGCAGGCGCGCACTGAATGCTTTTTGGCGCAACACGCACCGCAAAGGCGGCATAGCGTTCGGCCTCTTTTGTATTACCAAATTCGATTAGGTCACGCGCACTGATCAGGGCCGCGTCAACGGGGTGGGTATCTGCGATGTCACGCGCAAATTCCAAGGCGTCAGAAAACTGTCCATTTAACAACACCCACTGTGCGTCAATCAAATCTTCAAGCGCGGCAAAGGGCGCAAACACGATCAACAAAATACCAAAACTGACGCGTTTAATCAGCGCTTTCGTGTTTTTCGTCCTTTATTTGGACGACATCGGGGGCATCACCTAATTGCGATGGAGGATACACAAGCCCCGCTGAAATCACCAATTTCGCGGCATCTTCAATGCTCATGTCCAGTTCAATGATATCACTTTTTGGGAAAAACAATAAAAAGCCCGATGTCGGATTGGGCGTCGTAGGTACAAATACGGAAATAAGTTGATCACCATCGCCCGCACGTTCGGCCACTTCGCCGCGCGCTACGGTGGAAATGAAGCCAATGGCCCAAATACCACGGCGTGGATATTGGATCATGCAGGCCTTTTCAAATGAGCGCTCTTGTTGTGCAAACACAGTTTCAGCAATCTGTTTCACACCGCTGTAAATACTGCGAACAACGGGCATGCGATGAACCAGCGTTTCGCCATATCGGATCAGTGATCGGCCAATCAACCCCTTGGCAAGCCACCCGATAAGGGTGGTGAATAATAGGAAAAAGATGACGCCCAGACCGCGAATATTCACCTCGGTTTCAGGGCCCAGAACCCGTTTAATCAAGGCTTCTGGCTGATAACTGTCGGGCACAAAGGGCAAAACAAATCCGTCCACCCAACCGATCACGGTCCAGATCAACCACACGGTCAAACCGACAGGCGCAATTACCACAATCCCCGTCAGAAAACTATTACGCAGCCCCGAATACCACGGCGTGCGCGGTTTTGGTTGCGGATCTTTGTCGAACATTTGGGTCATGGCTGCCTTCCCTTGGGGTCAACATAGGCAGCAATGGGTGTCGTGACAATGGTCATTCGCCCATGGCACATGCAATTTCAGCTGCAAGTCGCGCATTGTTCAAAACCAGTGCGATATTGCTGTCCAAGGAACGCCCGTCGGTCAATTCAAATATCCGCTGTAACAGGAACGGTGTTACGGCCTTGGCTGATACGCCCTGCGCCTCGGCTTCCCCAAGGGCTTTACTAATAATGGGTTCGATTTGGTCTTGGGGTATTTCTGCGTCCGTCGGAATTGGATTGGCCACCAATTGTCCGCCAGATAGGCACAAAGCAGCTCGCATTTTCTGCGCCTGTGCAATTTGTGCGGGATCATCCATACGCAGGGGGGCGTTTAAACCACTAGTGCGTGACCAAAAGGCGGGCAGTTCATTTTGCCCATAGGCAATGACAGGAACGCCCAAGGTTTCCAAAACCTCCAATGTTTTGGGAATATCCAAAATCGCTTTGGCACCTGCGGCAATCACCGTGATAGGGGTTTGGGCCAGCTCTTTAAGATCTGCGGAAATATCAAAGCTGTGTTCTGCGCCACGATGCACACCGCCGATCCCACCTGTTGCAAATACCTGAATGCCCGCCAAATCCGCCAAAATCATAGTTGCGGCCACGGTTGTGGCACCCGTTGCCCCATCTACCAGACAGACCGCCAAATCCGCCCGTGACAGTTTCCGCGCGCCTTGGGCTTGGGCCAAGGTTTTCAGCGCATCTTGGTCCAGACCAATCTTAATCCGCCCCTCAATCACGGCGATGGTTGCAGGTGTTGCACCATGCGCACGCACCATATCCTCAACCCGATTGGCCATGTCATAGTTCTGTGGCCAAGGCATGCCATGGGTGATGATCGTACTTTCCAACGCGACGATGGGTTTATTGTTTTGAAGTGCGGCTTGGACTTCGGCGGTTATTTCAAGTGTATACATCTTACTTTCCTGCAACATGATCTGCGGCGGCCTGCGCCCCCGCCAAAAGGGCGTCCGCTCGCGAATACCCGTTCATTTCCGCATGGATATGCGCGGCCACGAAAACATCACCAGCACCTGTCACCTGCGCTAGTGTGCTCACCTGCGGAACCGCGGCAGATAGCGTTTCGCCATCCTGCAGCGCATCTGCCACGGGATCAGGTCCATCCGTCACAATCGCGCGGGCGGCCCCCAATTCGATCAGAGCATTCGCCGCATCAATCGATGACGGAAAACGCGCATTACAAATGATTTCCGCTTCGATCCTGTTTACGTACAAGGCGGCGTTGCCACTGAATAGAAAACAATTCAACCGCTTCGCTTTGCCAGGGGAGGCGGGAACGACACGCAAATCACAGTCCGAAAATTCAGGCATGGCAGAAATTTGGTGCAACAAGGTTTCCGTTAAATTCCCATCCAACACAGCAAGCCCAGAGAAGGGGGCCTGGGCCGAACCAATTGTTCCATCACACAAGGGATATAAGATTTGCGATCCTGCCTGTTCCAGTGAATGCGCATCGGCAATCGCGGCAACAACACCATTCACATCCTCAATCGCCATATATACATCTGTGCGAGCGTGTGGATTGCGATAAATCAAATCTGTGCGCATCCCATCGCGATCACAGGATTGAATCAATTCATCCCCTTCGGTGTCCTGTCCCAAACTGGTGATCAGCGCAGGGGACAGGTTTAGATTGCTGAGCGCCTTGGCAATATTATAGGCAACGCCGCCCTGGTGTCGGCGAATGTGGCCCGCGCGATCAAACCCATGTTTCATCGGATCGGGACACCGTCCGATCACATCCCAAAGCACGCTGCCAATACAAAGTATATCTGTCATTTATTCTGGTACCGAAAACGTCAAAGCCGCCCAATCACTTTGCCAATAAACACCATTGGCGTGATCCGTCTGATCTTTAACCTCGGTTAGGATCACATGATCAAGCAAATAGTCTTGGCCCTTGCGCACCGGGACTACCGCGTGTCCCATTTCATCACTGGTCAGTTTAAAAATATTTACTGTTCCATCAGCGCCCCGTTCAAACACCTCTATCTGAGCATTCGCGATTGGATCGCCCAATTTTGTCAGGGTGACGGGCATGCCTGCGGTCATATCGTCCGTATAGGGATTTTTTAAAGCTGTGAATTCAACGAACAGGCCAAAGGTTTCATCCGCCCCGTGACCATGCCCAATATCAATCAAGGCCTTTGAATGGCGGAAATAGCGTTCTGTAAACCGATCTGTTGGCCAGTTGTTGTCCAAATGACGCTGCAATGCCCATGTCGCGTCCTTTTCTTCGACAAAGGCTGTGAATTTTTTCAAACCGCGATAGGTGATATTGTCGATTTTCGATACATAAACGAAACGCGCCAATCCTGCTGTGTCGATCACCTGTTGAAAAGCAGGTAAATCCCCCAGACGAGATGTGGCATCAACGCGGGTATCAATCGAATAATAAAGCTCAGACACACGGCGCGTGAAATAGGGAAGGTTTACACCATCAAACTGGGTTCCATTTATCAGGGAAACTTCAACCTTATCGCCAATTTCATATTGAAATTTCTCACTATCAAGCCACAGTTCATGTGCGGACGCGACAGTGGACGCAAGTAAAAGACAAAGACCAAAAAGACGCGAGCATATGTGCCTATTTTCCATGTATAACCCCATTCTTCGAATAATGACGATCACCTATCTGATGATCCTTGTTACGATATCGAATGTCACCGCACACGAGGCTATTCCAACAATCGCAACCGTAACAGTAGAACGCGACGCGGTGGATTTAAAGGTACGTTTCATGTCAGAGGCCTATTTGGCAGGCATCGATCTATCACAATTTAGTTTCATGAACGATAGCGAACAATCGGACACCTATGATCGGTTGCGCGGGCTGGATGTATCCGACCTGACCGCAGAATTTAATACCGCATGGTCAAACCTATCGAATGACATTCAAATCGCCCAAAATGGTCAACCCTTGGCATTATCCCTGATGACATTCTCGGTGGATGACATCGAAAACGATGAAATTGCACGTTATAGCGTTGCAACGATTTCTGGCGCGATAGTGGGGTCTGGTCCGATCACCGTGCAATTCCCAAAATCATTGGGCGAGGTTGTGGTACGCCAAGAGGGTGTGGAAAATCCACTGACTCAGCTTTTAAATGCTGGCACAGTATCTGAACCGATAATGGCCGCAGGTTTGGATGCAGCAAAGTCAGGATGGAGCACGTTTGTTGAATATATCCCCGTTGGCTTTGATCACATTGTGCCCAAAGGGTTAGACCACATTCTGTTTGTTTTAGGCATCTTCTTCCTTGGGGCAGGGTGGCGCGCCCTGATTTGGCAAATCTCTGCCTTTACCTTGGCGCATACTGTGACGCTTGCGCTGGGAGCGTTGGAAATTGTTGTGATTTCTGGGTCGATTGTTGAACCCTTGATTGCCGCATCCATTGTATTTGTGGCGGTTGAAAACCTTATGACAACATCGCTGAACAAATGGCGGCCTGTGATTATCTTCGGGTTCGGCCTGTTACATGGTCTTGGCTTTGCCTCGGTCCTTGGGGATTTCGGTTTGCCAGAGGGGCAATTCATCCCCGCGCTGATCGGGTTCAACATAGGGGTTGAGGTTGGACAGCTGACCGTTGTGGGGGTTGCCGCCATTTTGCTGACGCTGCCATTCGGACGATTTAACTGGTATCGCCGCGCAATTGCGATGCCGGCGTCCATATTCATCGCTTTGGTCGGCGCATATTGGTTTATCGAGCGCGTTTTCCTGTAAAATAAGTAGAAAAGGCAGAGTAGGGGGTTGTCAAACAAGTGATTACCCCCTAATGCACCCACATTGAAATCCACAGGCGGGGTTCGGGCCATTGGGGGAGACATCCCCAAGCGTCCACCGGTTGAGGCATCTGCCTAACACCCTCGCCAAGGCATAAAACCGGAAAGGAAACGGAAAAATGGCTCTACCAGAGTTTTCATTGCGCCATTTGCTAGAAGCAGGCGTTCACTTCGGACACCAAACACAACGTTGGAACCCACGCATGGCGCCATATATCTATGGTGATCGCAATGGCATCCACATCATGGACCTTACGCAAACTGTTCCAATGTTGGACCAAGCGTTGCAAGTTGTGCGTGACACAGTTGCAAAAGGTGGCCGCGTGTTGTTCGTTGGCACAAAGCGTCAGGCAGCAGCCCCGATCGCCGATGCAGCAGAGAAATGCGCACAGTATTACATGAACCACCGCTGGTTGGGTGGCACATTGACAAACTGGAACACAGTTTCACAGTCAATTTCACGTCTAAAAGCAAACTCAGAAGTTCTTACAACAGGCGCAGACGGCCTAACCAAGAAAGAGCGTTTGAACCTAGAGCGTGAAACAGAAAAGCTTCAGGCGTCATTGGGCGGCATCGCGGAAATGGGTAGCGTTCCAGAATTGCTTTTCGTGATCGACGTGAAAAAAGAAGCATTGGCGATTGCCGAAGCGAACAAATTGGGCATCCCTGTGATCGCAGTTGTTGACACAAACTGTTCACCAGATGGCGTTGATTACATCATCCCAGGCAACGACGATGCAGCGCGTGCAATCGCACTATACTGTGACCTTGTGAGCCGCGCGGCATTGGCCGGTATGACCGCACAAATGGGTGCAGCAGGCGTTGATTTGGGCGAACTAGAAGACGCACCAGTCGAAGAAGCGGTTGCAGAGGCCTAAAGGCCCTGCACCAAAGCATACCATAGCGCGGGTTCATCCCGCGTTTATCTTGTTCTTAAAAAAAAGGATCCAAAGATGGCGATTACAGCTGCAATGGTAAAAGAGCTTCGCGAGAGCACAGGCGCGGGCATGATGGATGCGAAAAAAGCATTGACGGAAACAGATGGTGATTTTGAAGCAGCGGTAGACTGGCTTCGCACCAAAGGTTTGGCAAAAGCGGCCAAGAAATCTGGTCGTGTTGCGGCCGAAGGTTTGGTTGCAATCGCAGTTGACGGTGGTTCAGCGGTTGCGGTTGAAGTGAACTCAGAAACAGACTTTGTTGCAAAAAACGCAGAATTCCAACAAATGGTTGGTTCATTTGCTACAGCGGCATTGGGTGTTGCAGATGTTGAGGCACTTGCCAACGCGACTGTCGATGGCAAATCAGTCAACGACATCCTAACTGACAAGATCGCGACAATTGGTGAAAACATGACATTGCGCCGCTTGGTGAAAATCAACGGCGAAAGCGTTGCATCATACGTACACAACGCCGCAACAGCGGGCATGGGCCAAATAGGTGTTATCGTTGCGATGAACGGATCAAACGAAGAGTTCGGTCGTCAGGTTGCAATGCACATCGCGGCTGCAAACCCTGCGGCATTGGACGAAGGTTCATTGGACCCAGAATTGGTTGAACGCGAAAAAGCGGTTCTAACTGAACAAGCGCGCGAAAGCGGCAAGCCGGAGGCCGTCATCGAAAAAATGATCGTTGGCCGCATGAAGAAATTCTTGGGCGAAGTCACACTTTTGGGCCAAGATTTTGTTGTGAACCCAGACGTCACCGTTGCACAAGCCGCAAAAGAAGCAGGTGTTGAAATCACAGGCTACGCGCGCGTCGCAGTGGGCGAAGGCATCGAGAAGAAAGAAGAAGATTTCGCCGCCGAAGTTGCAAAAGCAGCGCAAGGCTAATT
>JAFMKS010000087.1 GCA_017852835.1 Paracoccaceae bacterium | reverse complement strand
TGTCTGGTCGGTCTGCACAGTCGCGGGGAAGGTTAGTGTTCAAGTATTTGAAACCCTCGATTATCGTGCGATGGCGTTTTGAGCCGACCATGTCGCTATCAAACTTTTCGCTGGATTTGCGTCCAATGATAATTGCGGTTGATGCCTCGATTGCGCCAAGAGTTGCGCCAGCAATTGCCAAAGTATTGGGCAAATCCTCGAGCGGAAAAATAGAAATGCCACCGAGCTCATCAAGATAGCGCAAAATCAAATGCGCCTCGGCAATCGCATGGCCGTCATCCGTCACTAAGGTTGGAACCCGGCCCGCAAGATTGGCGGCCAGAAAATGTTCAGGATCAGCCCAAGGGTCAATGATTTCGATGTCAACTTGGTTGCTGAGAGCTTTTTCCTCAATGGCAAGGCGTACCAAGCGCACGAATGGAGAGGTCGTATTCGCAAATAATTTCATCTTTGGTCACCTGACTTTAAGCGTTACGCCACCATCGATTACCAATTCAATGCCGGTAATATGTTTGGACTCATCAGACGCTAAAAACACCGCTGCATGCGCAACATCAAACCCATCACCCATTTTGCCAAGTGGGATTAGAGCATCGCGTTGGCGCACCATTTCTTCGGTCGAGCCGTAGACATCGGTGACGTTGCCCATGTGAATTAATGGCGTATTCATTAAACCAGGTAGGATCGTGTTGCAGCGAATATTTTTCGGGCCGTAGTTTAGCGCAATGTCGCGTGTGAAAGCATTCACCGCGCCCTTTGAGGCTGAATAGCTGATACATGAATAGCCAAGGGAATGTGTCGATGCAATTGAGCTGATATTGATGATAGATCCGCCACCCTGCGCGGTCATGATCGGCAGAATATGGCGGCAGGTTAAATACATGGATTTGACGTTGATCGCCATCAGCCGATCCCATTGTTCCTCGGTTAGGTCTTCGGGGCCACCGGGATCTATGATGCCAACGTTATTGTGTAAGACGTCGATGCGTCCGAATGCTGCCATACAGGCCTTGACAGCGTGCTCGACGGATAAAGCGTCTGCAGCGTCGCATACGGTCGTTTCAACAATACCGCCTTCGGATCGAATAATACTCGCCGTTTCCTCAACAGCCTCTGGATTGATGTCAGAGGCGAAAACTTTTGCACCTTCTCGCGCGAATTGAGCAGCCGCTGCTTTTCCGTTGCCCCAGCCTGGCCCGACAGAGCCGGCTCCCGTTACAAAGACCACTTTGTTTTTCAGTCTTTCGCCCATGTCCCAAACCCTTTGTCATCTGATTTACTTTGCCTCCACTCTTTATGACTGTGCAGGTCTCTTCAAATAGTGTTGCGGTCTATTGGGTATATAATTTTCCTATATTATACTTTTGAATTTTGAGACCTGTGAGAGTGATCAACTTTATTTAAGCAATTTTTTGCAAATATATTTAGACTTTCCTCTTGTTTAAATGTCGCTTCATTATGGGGTATAAGAAAAACATCTATGTGACATGGGAAAACAGTATTTGGTTTTCCATAGGTTGGAGGACAACCAATAGAGGATTGGCATGGTCTAGATGCGCGAAAACATCTACCCATTCCAGCCATGCCGCTGGCAGAAGCCGGGCGATATCATGTCCCACTAGTTTTGGAAATGTTGAGGGAATGGGCGCTAAAGCTTGAATTCAGTGCCCCGCGCCGGGATGTTGTTGTCATCAAAGTACAGTTTCCTACCGATGTGACTGCCAAAACCCCGTCCTATACACATAGCTATACCAGTACCCACAAGGACTGAGTATCAAGCAGGATTATTTGTCAATTGTTTGCCAAATGCCGCGCGAAACAAGATCTTTGATGACTTCTAGGGTGATGCGTTCAAGTTCTTGGTTCGCGCGTGACATTGATTTTGCTGGGTTACGAACCAGATATACCGGCCGGATGAGCTTTGGTTCTATGATTGGGGCCATTATCAAATCGCCACGTTCAACAAAATCGATTGCAGCGGCAGGCGCCAAAATCGTGTGACCGCTGCCCCGCGCAACCAAGGTCTTGATCTGTCCAAGACCATCCATTTCGGTTACAACATTCAAAGCCACACCTTGTGATTTCATAAAGCGATCAATCATACTGCGCAGCCCGTGATGCGGGGATGGCAAGACAAGCTCAGCCTTTGGAATGTCAGATACTTTTACAGGTGATCCAACCCTCGAAGAAAAAGGCCATGCATCTGGCGCAGAAAAGAAATGCAGTTCTTCAGTCATTAACTCAATGTGGTTCATATGGCGGACTGAGTGGAGATCGTAGAGCATACCGACATCTATACTTTGGTCCTCTAACCAGGTTTTGATAAAACCGCTCATGGCATCAATGGCTCGGAATTTGACTTTGGGTAACTCTAATCTCACCGTTTCGGCGAGTGGGACAGACAACACCATGGCAATTGAACTAGGGAGGCCAAATGTCACGTCTCCTTGGGGTTCACTTCCAGATTGTTTGACTGCTTCTACTGCCGTGTCCATCGCGCCCAAAATGTCGCGGGCATGCGCTAAAAGGATCTCTCCTGATTGGGTAAGTGTCATCCCGCGTGGACTGCGATTGAAGAGGGTGACACCCAAATCTTTTTCTACTCCGATGATATGTTGCGACAGCGAGGGCTGCGCAACATTCACGCGTTGTGCTGCTGCAGATAAGGATCCTTCTTCGGCAATCGCTACAAAATAACGTAGTTGTCGTAAATCCATGTTGGCACCTCCAAGGGTATATTAAATTCTTCTGGCCACTTTAGGAAGTGGGTATTTCTGTTCATTGCTGCATCATGAAATAAATGACATCAAAAGTACTGAGGAGTCATGCTTATGCGGGATATGGAAGGGGTGACGGTTGTCGCTCTTGAACAAGCGGTCGCCGCTCCCTATGCCTCTGGTCGATTGGCCGATGCTGGCGCGCGTGTGATCAAAATCGAACGCCCAGAAGGCGATTTTGCACGCAGCTACGATAGTCTCGTAAATGGTGAAAGCGCATATTTTGTTTGGTTGAACCGCGGCAAAGAATCCATCTGCCTTGATGTGAAAAACGCTGAGGATCATGCAATTTTGGCGGCCATGATCGACCAAGCGGACGTGTTTATCCAAAATCTTGCGCCCGGTGCGGCGACGCGTTTGGGGTTTGGTTCAGAGACACTTTGCACTCTATATCCGCGCTTAATTCACTGTTCGATCTCTGGATATGGCGAAGATGGACCCTATCGTGATCAGAAGGCCTATGACTTATTAATCCAAGCTGAAAGCGGTCTTTGTGCAATCAATGGCACGGCAGAAGGCGCTGCGCGCGTTGGTGTTTCTGTATGCGACATAGCCGCGGGAATGGCAGCGTATCAAGCCATTCTGCAAGCCTTATATGCGCGTGAAAGAACAGGAAAAGGGCGCGCTATTGAGGTGTCCTTGTATCATGCAATGGCCGACTGGATGAATGTGCCTTATCTCCAAACACGATATGGTGGTAAACCACCAAAGCGGCTGGGCTTAAAACATCCAAGCATTTCGCCATATGGCGCATTTGAATGTGCTGATGGTAAATTTGTTTTGATTTCTATCCAAAATGAACGGGAATGGGTGCGACTTTGTTCAGACGTTCTGAGTGATGCTTCGTTGGCTGTTGACCCGCGATTTGTAACCAACACTTTGCGCGTTGAAAATCGAGACGCGTTGGATTCATTTGTAGCGGGAGTTTTTGCGCAATATGGCCGAGAGGAATTGATCGTCAAGTTGACAGCTGCGGCGATTGCATTTGGCCGGTTGAGCGATTTGGGCGATCTCTTGGTTCATCCGCAAAATAGAATGATAACAGTCCAAACGCCGGTTGGTGATATTGAAATGCTATCCCCAGGTGCGCAGGTCAAAGGGGACGTCGATCAATTCGGCTCAGTTCCTTCTTTGGGGCAGCATGGTGATAATTTGCGGGCTGAATTTGATCTCCAATCAAAGGAAATGTCATAGTAGCTAGATGTATATCTTATACCTGAAGGACAAAATAGGTCTTACCCAAACCCCAAAAGATGACCGTAAACTAGCAACTATAATTGTAGTCGGAAAAACAGAGAGGTTTTTATGTCCGGTATCATTTTACATCATTATGATCTGTCTCCATTCTCGGAAAAAATTCGTTTGGCGCTGGGATATAAAGGGCTTGAGTGGTCCTCGGTCAAGGTGGAGGCTGTGCCGCCACGTCCATTGTTGAATGCTTTGACTGGCGGGTATCGCCGCGTTCCTGTTTTGCAAGTTGGCGCCGATGTTTATTGCGATACTGAAATTATCTTTCGTGCACTTGAACGCATTAAGCCACAGCCAAGTCTTTATCCGACTGGTGAAGGGCTTTCCAAAGCACTGTCCCTATGGTGGGACCGTTCAACTTGGAAACCTGCAATTGGAATTTTGGTGGATTACATCGGCGAACATTTACCACCAGAGTTTTTGGCAGACCGCAAAGACCACTATCTTGGCTATGACATCTCGAAACAAGCCATGGCGCCGATGCTACCTGCCTATGTTCAGGAAATGTGTGCTTTTGCCGAATGGCTCGACTCAATGCTTGCGGAAAATGGCAACTATCTGACGGGCAGCGCATTGTCGGTCGCCGATCTGACATGCTATCATTCTTTGTGGTTGTTGCGTGCTAACTGCGGTGCTGACGCAATTGATAAGCAGCTATTCTTGTCAAGAAATGTCATCAACTGGATGGATCGGATCGCTGCGATTGGACACGGTCATTCAACTGAAATGACCCCAGAAGAAGCGCTTGAATGTGCTCGTACGGCGTCCCCAATTCTCCCATCGATAGGTTTTAAAGATCCAACAGCAATCGCGGCGGGTACGAGAGTTGCGGTTACGCCAAACGACAACGCACGGGTGCCTGTGACCGGCACTTTAGTGGCTGCGGATGCGCAAGAAATCATCATTCGCAAAGACACGCCCGAAACTGGCGTTTTGCATATTCATTTCCCACGGGCTGGGTTTGAAACGCTTCCCGTAACATCCTCTGCGCAATCTGCAGCGTGAGAGACTTTAAAAGGAGAGAACCATGAAAGACATAGATCAAAACGATATACTCGCCGCGAACAAACAACGCGCACGAGACTATTTTAAAGCCTTCGCGACGCAAGACCGGGCTTGGTTGGATGCGAATGTCGCTCCAACCTATATCCGCCAAGACACGACTTTGCCTTTTGAGGTGGTTGGTCCCGATGGAGTTATGACATTAGGCGATGTCCTTCTAGGTGCATTTTCCGAGATAGAGCTAGATATCCAAGAAGTCATCGCAGAGAACGATAAAGTGTTGGTACATTTGCGTTTCCGTGGTGTTCATTCTGGCGCATTTGGAGATTACGCTGCAACAGGTAAGCGATTTGATGTTATGGTTCTGGATTTTTTCCGTATGGAAAATGGAATGATTGCGGAACAATGGCCTGCAATTGATAACTTGGGTCTGCAACAACAAATTGGAATGATTTGAACAAATGAGACTCAAGGGAAAATCTGCACTCATCACCGGCGGCGCCTCTGGATTTGGCGCCGCGATTGCACGCACCTTTGCCGCGCAAGGCGCTTGTGTAACAATCATGGATCTTAATGGCGCAGGTGCGGCACAAGTTGCTGCAGACTTTGATGGTTTTTCGATACAGGGGGATGTCACAAAATCGAGTGATATTAACGATGCTGTATCTTGCGCCCATAAAAACGGTGGAGCTGTCGATATCGTTGTCAACAATGCTGGCTGGACGCACCATAATAAACCCATGCTTGATGTAACCGAAGAAGAATATGATCGTCTTTATGACATCAACGTTCGCTCTATTTTTCATATGTCTCGGGCGGTCGTTCCTATTATGCGGACACAAGGGGCAGGGGTGATTTTAAATATCGGGTCCACTGCGGGTATCCGCCCACGTCCTGGTTTGACGTGGTACAATT
>JAFMKS010000086.1 GCA_017852835.1 Paracoccaceae bacterium | reverse complement strand
TATAACGTCCTTTCGGTTGAGGCCTCGGTCGCATCGCGCATGTCCTATGGTGGCACGGCGCCTGCGCAAGTATTGGTACAAATCCAGCGTTGGCGTGATCAGTTATGAAGCGGTTTTTGATATCTCTTTCGCTTGCGCTTTTGGTTTTTTCTTGCGGTGCGGATGGCGCGCCATATCTTTCGGGCACGGAAACAAGCGAATAATCCAGTCACGTCGTAAAATTGGTTTTCATAAACACAGGATCATATAATGAGCACGCTACAATTTGCCAAGGGAATTTCACGTTTGGGAACCGAGTCTGCTTTTACGGTATTGGCACGTGCCCAACAGTTGGCAGCCAGTGGGCAAGACATCATTAACCTTGGCATTGGACAGCCTGATTTCAGAACGCCTGAGCATATCGTGCAAGCGGGGATCAAGGCATTACAGGATGGTCACCATGGCTATACCCCCGCAAATGGTTTGCCAGTCCTGCGCGAGGCTGTTGCCGCAGATTTGGAAAAGCGTCACGGCGCGCAGGTGAACCCAGATAATGTGATCGTTGTGCCAGGTGGCAAACCAACGATGTTCTTTGCCGTTCTCATGTTTGGCGAAGAGGGGGCAGAAATCATGTACCCCAACCCTGGTTTCCCAATTTATGAATCTGTCATCAAATATTCAGGCGCAACACCCGTGCCCATCGCCTTGAACGAGGAAAACGGTTTCGCCTTCGATGCCGATACGGTTCTGTCGCAAATAACAGAGCGCACGCGCCTGATCATCATCAATTCGCCTGCAAACCCAACAGGTGGTGTCACGCCAAAGGCAGAGATCGACAAACTGGTGGCTGGTTTAGCAAAACACCCGCAGGTTGCGATTTTGTCGGACGAAATTTATTCACAAATGTTGTACGATGGGCGCGAACACGTCAGCCTATTGAATTATCCTGAAATTCGGGACCGATTGATTGTATTGGATGGGTGGTCAAAAACCTATGCGATGACAGGATGGCGCATGGGCTTTGCAGTTTGGCCTGATGCTATGGTTGAACCCGTGACACGCCTGTGCATCAATGATCATTCTTGCGTCAATGCATCTGCGCAATTTGCAGGGCTTGCCGCACTGACAGGGCCACAAGATGCCGTGATTGAAATGGTTGCTCAGTTTGATGATCGCCGCAAGGAAATCGTTGCCGCGCTGAATGATTTGCCGGGGGTGACATGCACGGATGCGGCAGGGGCCTTTTATGCATTCCCGAATATTACGCAGACGGGTTTAACGGCGGCACAGGCGCAGGATTTGTTTTTGGACAAAGCTGGGGTTGCCACGATTGCGGGAACAAGCTTTGGCGCACATGGCGAAGGATATGTTCGATTTTCCTATGCAAATAGCAAAGAAAACATCCTGCGTGCGATTGAACGTATTCGCGCGTTTCTATAAGCACAGCGCGATTAATTAGGGTAAAAGTCCATGGATCACTTTTTATATAAAAACGGCGTGCTGCATGCTGAGGATGTTGCGATCCCCGATATTGTCGCGTCAGTTGGGGCGCCGTTTTATGTGTATTCAACGGCAACATTGACCCGTCATTTTCAGTTGTTTGATGATGCATTGGCAGGCATGGACCACTTGGTTTGCTACGCGATGAAGGCCGCGTCAAATCAGGCGATTTTGCAAACGCTTGCGAAATTGGGTGCGGGCATGGATGTTGTTTCAGGGGGCGAATACGCCCGTGCGCGGGCAGCTGGTGTGCCTGGTGAACGCATCGTCTTTTCAGGTGTGGGCAAAACACGCGATGAAATGCGCCTTGCGCTGACAGGTGGCATTCGTCAGTTCAACGTAGAAAGCGAACCCGAAATGGCCGTGCTCTCCGCTGTTGCAACCGAATTCGGGGTTAAGGCACCCATCACGATCCGCGTGAACCCCGATGTTGATGCCAAAACGCATGCAAAGATCGCAACAGGGAAGTCAGAAAATAAATTCGGCATCCCCATTTCTCGGGCACGTGAGGTTTATGCGCAAGCGGCGGCTTTGCCGGGTATTGATGTCATTGGGATCGACGTCCACATCGGTAGTCAGTTGACACAGCTGGAACCATTTGAATTGGCCTATCAAAAAGTGGCTGAATTGACCGAATTATTGCGTGCAGATGGACACAACATCCGCCGTTTGGATCTGGGTGGCGGACTGGGCATCCCCTATACGCGTTCAAACGAAGCGCCGCCATTGCCCACAGATTACGGCGCTATGGTCAAGCGCGTGTTGGGACATCTGAACTGTGAAATTGAAATCGAACCGGGCCGATTGATCGCGGGGAATGCAGGTATTCTTGTGTCGCAGGTGATTTATGTGAAAGAGGGTGAGGATCGCAAATTCCTGATCCTTGATGCCGCGATGAATGATTTGATCCGTCCCGCGATGTATGATGCGCATCACGACATAGACCCTGTCATTGAACCTCAGGCAGGGGCGGAACGTGCCAAATATGATGTCGTTGGTCCCGTCTGCGAATCTGGGGATACATTTGCCACGGGCCGCGAAATGGCGCAGATGAACGCAGGTGATTTGGTCGCCTTCCGCTCGGCAGGAGCCTATGGCGCTGTGATGTCAAGTGAATACAACACACGGCCCTTGATCCCAGAGGTCATGGTCAATGCTTCGGAATTCGCGGTGATCCGCTCACGTCCATCATTTGACGAAATCATTAATCGCGATACCATCCCAGAATGGCTATAGTGCCAGTATCTAGGGTCGGAGGTATCTCTGTCAGGGTTTCAACATCTACGTAGCGTGCCGCGTGCGCGTCGGGCTATTTGGCTAACCTTTGCAGCGTTGGTTGCGCAGGCGTTAATGCGTGCCTTCTGGCCACTTTATTCAATCGTTTTGGCAACCGCTGGTTTATATTTTCTGGGCCTTGCAGAACCGCTGTCGATTGAGGCGGTCTGGATCATCTCTTTGACGATTGGATTGTCCCTGATCGGGACCATGTATCGTGGGCTGCGCACCCTCGCTTTGCCGACGTTGTTTGATGCTGAACGCATCGTTGATCAGGCCCTGCGCAATCATCCGATCTCTGTTTTGCGCGAAACTGGATTTGTTGGAACGAACCACCAAGGCGCAGACGCACTTTGGGCTGCGCACATGGATCAAATGCAGCAAGAGGCCCAGCAGGCAAAAACGCAGCCTGTTGATTTTCGCCTATCGCGCATGGATCCGTTTGGTCTGCGCTATATCGCGCTGTTGTTTGCCACCTTGGGTGTTTTGTTTGGATCCCTTTCACGTGTGGCTGGCTTGGCGATTTCACCGGCCTCTGCCATGCAAATGCCAAATGCAATTACTTGGGAGGGGTGGGCCACGCCGCCTGATTATACAGGATTACCCCAACTCTATCTGAACGACCTTACGGATCGCGATGAATTGGAATTGCTGGCAGGATCACGTATTTTGATCCATTTTTACGGTGCTTTGGGCGATCACATCCTAACCGAAACCGTGTCTCGCCGCATTCAGGATGTTCCGCCTGCAACCAATCAGAAACAGGACTTCACCGTCGCGCAAGCGGGTGAGATTGCGATCACTGGTCAAAATGCGCATGTTTGGACAGTGACCTTACGTAACGATGGCAGGCCCACAGTGACGCTGGATGAGGCATTTGAAACAGATTTCTTTGGTGTTTCAAAGCTGGGCTATCGCGTGACGGACGATTATGGTGTGACAGAAATCAGCGCAAAAATTGTGCTGGATATTGACCAGCTTGATCGCAGATACGGACTTGGCCTTTCCCCAGATGCGAACGAACCGATGGTTGTCGAAATCCCACTCCCCATTGTGGGGAGCCGCAAGGATTTTGCCGAAATTTGGCAATCCGATTTTTCAAAAGATGTTTGGGTGCATATGCCCGTTGTCATGACCTTGTCTGCGCGTGACGCGGCGGGGCAGTGGGGGCAATCGGACCCCATGATGTTGGATTTGCCGGGGCGTCGGTTTTTTGATCCTCTTGCATCCTCGATCATCGAAATGCGGCGTGATTTACTGTGGTCTGAAAAAAATACAGATCGCGTTGCTCGCATGATGCGAATGGTGCGCTATCAGCCAGAAACAGAGTTTCGGGAGAGTGCAGATTTAACGCGATTTTCCGCAATCCTTGATGCGCTGGAAAGCGCGCGTGACGACGGTATTTTGGACGCGAAACTGCCAGATATAGCCGAAGATTTGTGGTCACTTGCAATTGAGATTGAAGAGGGCGATGTTGATGATGCCCTGCAGCGGATGCGCGAGGCACAAGAACGCCTCAGCCAAGCTATGAAAAATGGTGCCTCCCCCCAAGAGATTGAACGTCTGATGCAAGAGCTAAAAGAGGCGAACGAAAATTACATGCGCCGATTGCGTCAACAAAGCGAACGAGCTGAGCGCAATGAATTTGACCAATCCACACCAGGCGAACAAATGAATATGGACATGGCCGACATTCAGGCCATGATGGATCTTATCCAAGAATTGATGGAGCAGGGCCGCATGGCCGAAGCTCAGCAAGCCTTGGAAGAATTGCAACAAATGATGGAAAGTCTGCGCCTAAGTGAAAACAATCAGGGTGGTGAAGGCGGGCAAAGCAGTGCCCAAGGCTTGGCAGATATTCTACAGGATCAACAAGATTTGTCCGACGATGCGTTCAATGATCTGCAAGAAGAATTTTCAAATCCGAACGGCCAAAAAGGCCAAGGCGAACAAAACGGGGAACGTGAACAGCAGCAGGGCCATGATGGCCAACAGGGCAGCGATTTTGCCGATCGTCAGGGCCAATTGCGTGAACGTTTGGAAAACGAACGTTCAAACATAGAAGGTGCGTTGGGAGAAGAGGGTGAAGATGCGCAGCGCTCATTAGAACAGGCAGATCGCGCCATGCGCCGTGCCGAAGAGGCGCTTGAAAATGGGGATTTGGACGGAGCTGTCGATCAGCAGGCGCAAGCCATGGATGCCCTGCGTCAGGGTATTCGCGATGTTAATCGCGCCCAGCGTTCAGATAACTCGGACGTGCAACAAGGAAACAGCGATCAAGAAACGGGACAGGGGCGTGATCCATTGGGGCGTCCGCAGGGGGGCGATGGATCCTCGGGCACTGCAGAGGCACGCCGCTATAGTCAAGATCCAGAAGCGCAAGCCGCCGAATTGTTAGAGGAAATTCGCCGCCGTGCAGGCGAACGGAACCGCAGCGAAAGCGAACGCGATTACCTGAAACGCCTGTTAGATTTGTTCTAACTATTGCGCGCGCGTGCTTGGTCCGCTTGGGCCTGCAGCCACGTCAAAAACCCAGACGTTTGATCCGACAATTCCGCGCGCCATTGATCAATTTGCGCAACATAGGCATCCAGGTAGGGTGCGATTTGCGGAAAGTTTGATGTGATCAAATCGGCATAGACATAGACCACAACTGCCAAAATCAACAGGATAATGGCCGTGCGAAACCCACGCAGACCAGAGGCATTTTTTTGCGCCTGTGATTCTGGCTCTTCACTGTTCGCTGATTTCTTATCTCGTCGAAGGGTTGAATTTATTTCTTCGATATCTGGCAACAGATCACGGCGGGACTTTGGTGCATCTGACACCGTATCTTTGTACATTTCGTCCAGATCGTCCAACTTTGGATCGATAGACCCGCTTTTCTTGGGCTGTGGATCAGATGCAGGTTTATCCGCATCGAGGGCAAATTCATCCTGATGTTCGAATGTTTCAGCCGCGCGTTGTTCGCGTTCACGCTGCGCCTCTTCGCGCAGGATATCCGCGACAGAGGGATCAATTTCGCGTTTGCTGCGTTCATGCGTGATTGCAGGTGCAGGCGCAATTTCAGGATCATCCTCTGCAATTGTATCCAGTTTTTGATCAAGCGCGCGTTCAAATTCATCGTCAATCGGACCGGGTTCAGAAACCGCATCGGATTGTTCGGGGATTGGTGTCGCCTCTGGTTCTGTCTGCGCGAAATGCTCTTTTAGGGTTTGTACTACATCTGTTTGTGGTTCTGTGTCAGGATGGGTTTGAAACC
>JAFMKS010000021.1 GCA_017852835.1 Paracoccaceae bacterium | reverse complement strand
CACGGGGGATGGATTTCTGTGAATTCCGTTCCGGGGCGCACAGTTTTTAGAATGTCTTTGCCCATGGCGACGACCCAGAAAGGAGCGTAACAGATGGACGGTACCGTACTGATTGCAGATGATGATCGCACCATTCGAACGGTTTTGACACAGGCCTTAACGCGGGCAGGGTGCAACGTACATGCGACATCCAGTTTGACCACATTGATGCGATGGATTTCCGAAGGCAAAGGCGACACCGTGATCACAGATGTCATGATGCCAGATGGCAATGGGATCGAGATGTTGCCAAAAATTGCCCAAGATCGTCCCGGCCTGCCCGTGATTGTAATTTCCGCACAAAACACGATCATGACGGCCATTCAGGCGAATGAGGCAAAGGCCTTTGATTACCTGCCAAAACCCTTTGATCTGCCCGATTTGATGACCCGCGTGGGCAAGGCACTGCAGTCCCGCCGCACGCTGTCACGGGGTGGTACAGAACAGGGGAGCGATGGTGCAGGGGATGGGGCCCTGCCATTGGTTGGGACAACCCCAATCATGCAGGAACTTTATCGCACGATCGCGCGTATTATGAATTCGAACCTTCCGATCCTTGTCAGTGGCGAAAGTGGAACAGGTAAAAGCCTAATTGCAAAACTGTTGCACAACTTTTCAGATCGCCGCAACTTACCCTTTGTTTCTGTGGGGGCGGATGATTTAACCGATCTTGAAGGCCCTGCCAAAGTGTTGGCGCGGGCCAAAGGCGGCACAATCGTATTTGAGGAAATTGGTGATTTCCCCCCAAACGTACAGGCGCGTATTGTCACGATGATTGATAATTCGGGGGCGCATGCACCGCG
This sequence comes from Paracoccaceae bacterium, assembly GCA_017852835.1. Lineage (GTDB taxonomy): Bacteria > Pseudomonadota > Alphaproteobacteria > Rhodobacterales > Rhodobacteraceae > HIMB11. The sequence continues at coordinate 31,238 of JAFMKS010000021.1, read as the reverse complement.
CTTTATCGGCACCCTGCAGGGGGATGTGCCGAGTGCGCTAAGCGAAGGCTTGGTGCGGGATGATTTGTATTATCGCATTGCTGGCGCGACGATTGATGTCCCTTCATTGCGTGAACGCGTCGAAGATATCGCACTCTTGGCCGATCACTTTTTGGCAAAATTGGATCGCGATGGCGCAAGCACCAGTCGACTGTCCGATGATGCATTGGACCTGATGCGGAAATATGTGTGGCCGGGAAACGTGCGCCAATTGGAAAATATTGTTCGGCGGTTGGGATTAACGGCGCAGGAAACAAGTATTTCCAAAGCCGAGGTTGAAGCGGCCCTGCGGATGCAGCCAGAGGCAGATAAACTTCCCCATCGTGGTGGTGAAAAACTTAACGCAGATGTGGAACGCCATTTGCGTCGCTATTTCGAGTTGCATGGTGGGGATCTGCCGCCACCTGGATTACATGCGCGCGTCTTGCGAGAGGTTGAAGCGCCCATGATTGAAATCGCGCTTGATGCAACGGGGGGTAATCAGGCGAAATGTGCCGATTTGCTGGGGATTAACCGCAATACGCTTCGCAAAAAGATTAACGAACTCGACATAAAAGTCACGCGGCGGCGAAAACTGATGTAATTCCGCAACAACTGTGTTACACAGGCGACAGGCGGCGGTCCACGTAAGGCGTCTGGGGAGTTTCATTGGCTGATAAACTGCGGAATAGTCGTTGGATAAGGTATTCCAACCTGCGCAAATTGAAGCGCCTGAAAAGCTATTTTACATTTATTATGATTGTCTTAGGACCCGTTCTTGCGGTGGTCACTTACCTTTTGTTAGGGCCTCTTGATACGGGATCACGTGGCACGGCACTGCGCATTATTTTGATGTGTGATTTGGTCTATGTCCTGCTGATCATTGGGCTGTTGTTTCAACGCATTATGGCCATTATCGCACAGCGGCGGCGAAAATCCGCTGGTTCCCAATTGCATCTGCGTCTGACAGGATTTTTCACACTTATGTCGCTGGTTCCGACGATCACGGTCGCCGTGTTTGCAACCATTTCTATCAACATGGGTTTTGAGGCATGGTTTTCAGATCGCGTTCAAAACGTGATCCGCGTGTCATTGGATGCGGCACAGGCCTATGAATTTGAACAAAAATCAGGCCTGCGTGAGGATGCAAAATCACTTGGTCGACGTCTAGAGCAGGTAAAAGCAGCACAGCGCATTGAGGATCCAGGTGCCATTCGACAGGAATTGGACCGCGGGCAGCAATCCATTCAACGCGGATTGAAAGAGGCTTTCGTAATAACGGGTGATGGCACACTGCGCCTGCGGGGATTTCGCAGTTACAAATTCGACTATGAAATGCCGCCGCCGCAGGCCTTTGATTTGGCGTTTGAGGATGTACACCTAATCCGTGATTACGAAAACAACGAACTGCGTGCATTGGTGTCGTTGCGCGGATTTGGGGATCAGTATTTGTATGTCACGCGTGAGGTTGATGGCGTACTTTTAGGCCTATTGGATCAAACGCAGCAAACCGCGCGACTGTATCAACAGCTTGAACAAGATCGTGATTTGTATTTGTTCAACTTTGGCCTGTTGTATCTGGCCTTTGCGGTTTTGCTAATCGTGTCGTCTGCTCTTTTATCGCTATGGTTTGCGGAACGTCTGTCGCGTCCCATCGGGCGCTTGGTAGGGGCGGCGCAGCGAGTTGGGGATGGTGAGTTAGAGACCCAAGTTCTTGAAGAAGAGGGTGACGATGAAATCGCGCAGTTAAGCGTCTATTTCAACAAAATGACCCGTCAGCTGAAGGGGCAGCGTGACAGGCTGTTGGAAAATACCGCGCAGATCGAGGAACGCCGCCGCCTGTTTGATTCCGTTCTGTCATCGGTCACTTCGGGTGTTGTGGGATTGGACGCGCAGGGTCGCGTAAGTTTCGTCAATAGATCGGCTCGCCGCTTGCTGGGCTGGGCCGTGGGGGAACACAGCGAGCATCACCTTGAGGTGGTCGTCCCCGAATTTTCCCCCTTGTTTGCTCGTTTGAAAGAAAGTGGAAACGACAGCGTTCAAGATGAAGTCAAGGTCGTCAGAGGGGGCCGATTGGAAAATTTGCTGGTCCGTGTTGCCCCGCGCACATTCGAAGGTGGTGCATTAGAAGGTTATGTGATCGCCTTTGATGACGTGACGGATTTGGTGGCGGCGCAACGTTCAGCCGCGTGGGGGGATGTTGCACGCCGCATTGCGCATGAGATTAAAAACCCACTGACGCCCATCCAACTGTCTGCTGAGCGCATTCGTCGAAAATTCAGCCCAAAATTGGATGCGGACGCGGATGATTTGGATCGCATGACACAAGTGATCGTGCGGCAAACGAATGATCTGCGCCGCATTGTGGACGAATTTTCAAAATTTGCCCGCATGCCAGAGGCCGTAAAACAGCGCGAAGACATTGCCGCGATCCTGCATCAGGCGGTGACATTGCAGCAGGCGGGGCAACCCGATGTGACATTTCATATCGATATCCCAGATCAGGTGATCCCCCTAAGCCTTGATGCGACTATGATTTCGCAGGCGTTGACAAACCTCATCAAGAACGCAGGAGAAGCCATTGATACCCGTATTGAAAAGGGCGTTTCACTGGATTTGAAACCAGCGATTGCAATTTCATTGACGGATCAGGATACACAAGTGTCCATTACGATCAGCGACAATGGAATAGGACTTCCACAAGATCGGGCCAAACTGTTTGAACCCTATGTCACTACACGGGACAAGGGCACCGGTCTTGGCCTGCCGATTGTGAAGAAAATCATCGAAGAACACGGAGGGGTGCTTCGCTTGGATGATGCTGAACCCATTGGTGGCACGCAGCATGTGGGTGCTGCGGCCACCATCGAATTGCCCAAACTACAAGCCGAGGATGCGGGTCGTAAAAGTAAAAAGGTGCACGAGCAATGAGCGATATTTTAATTGTAGATGACGAACGCGATATCCGAGAGTTGATTTCGGAAATCCTGATCGATGAGGGGTACACAACCCGTTTGGCAGGCACAGCCGATGATGCAATGCGCGAAGTCACCTCACAGTCTCCGGGTTTGTTGATCTTGGATATCTGGCTGAAAGACAGCGATATGGACGGAATTGATATTCTGAAAAAGGTGAAATCTGACTATCCCGAAGTTCCCGTTGTCATTATTTCAGGGCACGGAAATATTGAAATCGCGGTCGCCGCAATCAAACAGGGCGCGTATGATTTTATCGAAAAACCCTTTAATATTGATCAGTTGCTGGTGGTTATTCGCCGCGCAATGGAAACATCACGTTTGCGCCGTGAAAACATCACCCTTCGTAAAAAAGATGCTCCTGTCAGTGATTTGATTGGCAGCAGCGCGGGGTTCCGTGCGCTGGTGTCGCAATTGGATAAGGTGGCCAAATCAAACAGCCGCATCATGTTGCGCGGTGGATCGGGCGTGGGCAAAGAAACCGCCGCGCGTTACATCCACGCCCAATCGGATCGCGCCGCTGGCCCGTTCGTTGTGGTGGGCTGTGCAACCATTGAACCCGATCGCATGGAAGAAGTGCTGTTTGGCCGCGAAAGTGGCGATCAAAACTGGGCGCAAGGATTGTTGGAACAGGCCCATGGCGGCGTGATCTATTTCGATGAAGTGGCCGATATGCCATTGGTGACCCAATCAAAAATTCTGCGCGTTTTGGTCGATCAAAAATTCCAACGTGTCGGGGGCAATGATCAGATCAAGGTGGATTTGCGCGTTCTTTCCTCAACTAGTTGTGATCTTGAGGTGGAAATTGCCGAACGGAGGTTCCGAGAAGAGCTGTATCATCGCCTAAACGTGGTTCCAGTTGAGGTGCCAACATTAGAAGAGCGGCGCGAGGATATTCCAGAACTGGTCGAACATTTTGTCGAACATTTCAATCAAACCCAAGGATTGAACATGCGCAAACTGTCCGATGATGCGGCGACATTATTGCAAACCCTGCCATGGCCTGGAAATATTCGTCAGCTAAAAAACGTCATTGAACGCATTTTGATCCTGTCTGATGGAACGGGTCCGATTTCGGCGGATGAAATTCCCACAGACAAGCAAAAATCAGCAGGCGCGAATGACGGGGGCGGCATGTCAGCCAATTGGGCAACACTGCCCCTGCGCGAGGCGCGCGAGGCTTTTGAACGGGAATACCTGATCACACAGATCAACCGTTTTGGCGGCAATATCTCAAAAACCGCAAATTTTGTTGGAATGGAACGCTCTGCCTTGCATCGAAAACTCAAATCTCTGGGTGTGATTTCGGGGAATAAATCAAAATCTGCCGAAGAGGCCTAGTTTCGAATTCGATTGACCGCCTTTGCGCGATCTGACAAGGATTTGACTGCTTGGTTACGTAGTCGAAGGACGCTGAGATGAAAGTTGTGATCTGCGGTGCAGGACAGGTTGGGTGGCAAATTGCCCGCCATCTGTCAGGAGAGCGCAATGATGTAACTGTTGTTGACAGTAACGAAGCCTTGGTGCGGCGTGCCACAGATACATTGGATGTGAACGGTGTATCAGGGTTTGCCTCATACCCAAATGTTTTGGAACGGGCAGGGACCAGTGATGCGGATATGATCATCGCGGCCACCCACTCTGATGAAGTCAACATGGTCGTCTGTCAGGTGGCGCATTCCATTTTCGGTGTGCCCCGTAAAATCGCACGCCTGCGCTCTCAATCCTATTTGGATGCGATTTATTCCGATCTTTATCGTCGGGATCATTTGCCCATTGATGTTGTGATTTCCCCAGAACTTGAGGTGGCCGAGGCCGCGTTAAAACGTTTGTCCACGCCCACATCGTTTGACACAGAAAGTTTTCTGGATGGACAGGCGCAATTGCTGGGATTTCGACTGGATGAAAACTGTCCCGTGATCAATACGCCCTTGCGGCAATTGACAGATTTGTTTTCAACGCTGCGCACGATTGTGGTGGGTGTGCGCCGTCAGGGGGTATTGTTTGCCCCCGAGGCGGGCGATCAGTTGTTTTCAGGTGATGAATGTTACGTGATGTGCCATCATCAGGATCGCCTGCGCACCACTGAAATTTTTGGCAAACCCACCGCAAAGCAAGAACGCATTGTCATTGTTGGGGGCGGAAACGTGGGGCAACGTGTGGCCCAAGCCCTTGAACAAGATGACCGGCGTATGCGCATCAAGGTGATTGAGCGCAACCGTTCAGTCGCGGAAGAGGCCGCGGACGCATTGGAACGCACAATCGTGCTGAATGGTGATGGCTTGGACAGCACGCTGTTGATCGAGGCGGGGATTGGACGCGCCGATGCGGTTTTGGCAATTACAGATGACGACAAAACAAACATGCTGGCGGCCGTTCGTGCCAAATCCATGGGCTGTAAAATGGCGATTGCCCTGATCAATGACCCTACAATGGTACCTATGATGGGGACCTTGGGCATTGATGCGCATATCAACCCCCGTGCCACAACGGTCAGTTCGATTTTGCGCCATATCCGCCATGGTCGTGTGCGCGATGTGTATTCGATTGGGGATGCCGAGGCCGAAGTGATCGAAGCACAGGTTTTAAACACCTCACCCATCGCGGGGCAACGCATTCGCGACATCAACTTCCCAGAGGGTGTGTTGATTGGTGGAGTTTTGAAAAACGGCGAAATGGTGAAACCAACTGGGGGCCTTCGGATCGAAGATGGGGATATTCTTGCGATCTTTGCATTGGCCAAAGACGTACCTGAACTGGAACGTTTGCTTCAGGTTTCCATCGACTTTTTCTGATCGGCGCGGTTGTTCATATGCAAAGCGCGTTTTCAAACCTTCCCTTATTCTTGAAATTGATGTGCATTGCAGCGCTTGCCATGTGGGTGCCTGCGCTTGTCTGCCTTGTTGCTGAACAGCATTATCAATCGCGCACATTTTTTTATTCGGGATTGTTGGGTCTGACTTTTGTCACAATCATGGGCATTACGCTGTCTTCGCGTAAATCGCAGGGCGGGGGACTGTCATTGTTGATTGATTTGGGGCTGGTATATTTCGCACTCCCTGCCTTTCTTGCGCTGCCCGTTCAGCAAATCATCATGAACACCAGCTATCTGAACGCCTATTTGGATATGGTCGGTGCATTGACCACCACGGGATTACGTGTGTTTGAGGATGCGCGCCTGCCCGAGGTTTTGCATTTTTGGCGCGCCTTTGTTGCCTGGTGTGGTGGCGCGTTAATTTGGATCGCAGCAGGCGCCATTTTTGCCCCGCTGAACATTGGCGGGTACGAGGTTTCTGCACAAACCCGCCATACGTACAGCGCAGGTGGATATGGGTTAAGCACCACGCAAACGACGCATTTGCTCTACCGTCAAACGAGAGAGCTGTTTCCTGTCTATCTTGGACTTACCCTAATCCTGTTCATTTTACTGTTCATCGCGCAAACGCCAGCGGGGGATGCCCTGATCTATGCGATGTCGACCATGTCCACATCGGGCATTTTACCTGCAGAGTCGGATACAGGCGTGGGATTCATGGGCGAGGCGTTTGTTTTTGCCTTTCTCATCTTCGCGCTTAGCAGGCTAAGCTTTACGACGGATCATGGTCGTTTGAATTTTGGCGGGTTACGCCGCGATGTTGAGCTGCGCCTTGCCAGTGTTTTGATCATTGGCGTGCCGCTTTTGTTGTTCCTCAGACATTGGGCCGTGGCCCTTGGCATTGAGAGCGATAATGAACTCCTTTCCGCTTTACGCGCGCTTTGGGGTGCCCTGTTCACGGTGGCGTCGTTTTTAACAACTACAGGGTTCATCAGCGAATATTGGCAAGACGCACAATCTTGGTCGGGGCTTGATACGCCTTTTGTGTTGTTGATGGGCTTGGCCTTTATCGGTGGTGGATTTGCAACTACGGCAGGGGGCGCAAAATTGCTGCGGGTTTATGTGCTTTACCTAAGCGTGCGCCGCGAATTGGATAAAATGACCTATCCGTCCAGCGTTGGGCAATCACGATCACATATGCGGGGCGATCTCCGGCAGGGGGCAAATATCGCATGGGTGTTTTTTATGATCTATGTGGTGGCCATTGCGGGGTTTACGGTTCTGTTCTCTGCGCTTCATTTGGATTTTGAACAGGCCTGTGTGTTGGTCTTTGCGGCACTTACGAACACTGGGCCTTTGTTGGATGTGATGATGTTGCCCGAAATTGACCTGATTGCGGCACCTGTCCTCTTTAAACTGTCGCTTGCGCTCGCGATGATTTTGGGGCGGTTGGAAATTCTTGTGGTTATAGCACTTTTGTCGCCCTCTCTTTGGCGGCGATAATTTGTTATTCTAGCATTGTCATTTGAAATTTTGACTGTTACGCTATATCGCATTCGGTTGAACAAAGAACAACAATTATAAGAAGAGGCCCAGATCATGGCATCCGACCGTCAAAATCTACAAGATGCATTTTTAAACCACGTCCGTAAGCAGAAGATTTCTGTCACTGTGTTTTTGATCAACGGTGTTAAATTGCAGGGTGTGATCACTTGGTTTGACAATTTTTGTATTCTGCTGCGCCGTGATGGACAATCGCAATTGGTGTACAAACATGCGATTTCAACGATCATGCCTGCGCAAAACGTATCCCTATACGAAGGCGAAGAGCCAAGTTGAAATCACACGATGTGACGCCAACCCGTGCATGGGTTCTGCATCCTGACATAAAATCCGATCCTGACCGCCGTCCGGGCGAACTCGCCTTGGAAGAGGCGGTTTCATTGGCGGCGGCCCTACCAAACCTTGAGGTTGCGGGCGCAACATTGGTGCCGCTGCCAAAACCGCAACCGGGAAAGTTGTTTGGGAAAGGAAAGTTGGAAGAGCTGAAAATGCTGTTCCAGGATCATGAGGTTGAATTGGTCCTTATTGATGGACCCGTCACACCCGTGCAGCAGCGCAATTTGGAAAAGGAATGGAAGGTTAAAATCCTTGATAGAACGGGTTTGATCCTTGAAATCTTTTCTGATCGTGCGGCCACCCGTGAAGGTGTGTTGCAGGTGGAAATGGCGCATCTGACCTATCAACGGACACGCTTGGTGCGGGCATGGACCCACCTTGAACGGCAGCGGGGTGGTTTGGGGTTTGTCGGTGGTCCGGGTGAAACCCAGATAGAGGCCGACAGACGCGCAATTGACGAACAATTGGTGCGCCTGCGCCGTCAATTGGATAAGGTCGTGAAAACCCGCAGCCTGCATCGCGCCGCACGTGCCAGGGTTCCGTTCCCGATTGTTGCCTTGGTTGGGTATACCAACGCGGGGAAATCCACCCTGTTCAACCGTCTTACAGGGGCAGAGGTGATGGCCAAAGATATGCTCTTTGCCACGCTGGACCCGACCATGCGTTCGATCAAACTGTCCAGTGGGGTGGATATTATCCTATCTGACACCGTTGGGTTTATCTCTGACCTGCCCACAGAATTGGTTGCGGCCTTTCGCGCGACATTGGAAGAGGTGCTAGAGGCCGACATCATCTTGCATGTGCGCGATATCTCTCATCCTGCAACAGAGGAACAGGCCGAAGACGTTGAAAAGATCCTTGAAAGCCTTGGGATATCTGAGGATACACCGCAGCTTGAGGTGTGGAACAAGGTCGATTTGATTCATGCGGATGATCGCGATGCTTTGGGGAAAATTGCCGAACGCAATGATCATATTCTAACCATTTCTGCTATCACGGGGCAGGGATTGGACGAATTGGTCAACCGTGTGTCAACGCATCTGACCCGCGATATTATCGAGGATGACATCCATTTACCCTATGCAGACGGACGTGCGCGGGCATGGTTATTTGAACAAGGCGTGGTTGAACGTGAAACCCAAGGTGAGGATGGCAGCCTGTTTCATCTGCGTTGGAACGCGAAACAAAAAGCGCAGTTTGAAAAATCTTTTGGGATCACTAATTCAGCGGAGTGATTGTTGTGATCCCTGTTGCTGCCGCGCGGGCAAGACGGGGATCAAGCGACATGGGAACATATTCCCCCAAACGCCACAGCTGTCCCAAATCATCATAATGACGCGATAGGAAATGTCCTGATTGCCCGGTTGAGGTGACAAAAACCGAACTGTCAGGATCGGCGAAATCCACCACACTGCGATACCCTGCGGCATGCACGTTGTGGAATGGGTCCACATCCCCGCCACGTGTGCGGCCCCGCAACAGGGTATTGTCGCCCCCTGATGTGGATTGGCGAATGTTGGCGAAATAATGCAGCACGGGAATTTTACCCAAAACCACGTGATCATGCGTGGCCTGATGCGCGTCCCCCCAACGCAGCGCGTTGGGATCACGGTTGAAATTATCACTAAGCCAGACTAGCGCATCATCCAGCGCGCGGGAGGCGATTTGATCACAGGTCTCCACAGGCGCGCTTTGGATCACATCACACCAGACTGAGGCACCCTCAATATCGCGGTATACCCGTTCAATAAACAGGGGTTCAACATGGGTGAATTCTTCGGCCAATGGACCCAATTCGTCACGGATCAATCGCGTTTGAATGGCGCGCAACCACGCGGAATAGATCAAGGGTTCGGGCAGATGTTCGTTCATCTCTCCATTCCAATCGGCCAAGAGGGACAGCGCCGTTGTGCGTTGCCAGGCCAATGTACCGCGCTCGCCTGCCTCGCCCGTGAACCACAGCTCTTTGCCGATCAATGGCAAAAGTGATTGTGCGGTAAAACTAACTGTATCCAGTTGCGCTTCGATCAGACTTTCGCGCGTATGCACCTTGCGCATTTCCATAAGCCGCTTCAGGCGATTGATCCGCTGGCTGTCGCCCCATTCAAAGGACACGTGATTTGGGAAATCTGCATCGGTTGTTTTGTTGTTGGTGTTTCCAATGATCCCTGTCTCTAGGTTTATCATCTCGGGGTTATCGGAATAGGGTAGGCGTTCATTCCATTGATTGTTCCGCACCCAGCCAAGTGCAGGCATGCGGCCTTGGGTTTGGTGGCTGATGCTGCGTTTGGGCATCGCACCAATTACCTTAAACCCGATGCTGTCACGATCAATGAACGTCACGTTTTGTGAGGGCGCGATATACCCCTCTAATGCGGCGATAGCATCGATTACATTTTCAGCTTGGATCATATTGAACGCGGCACTCATCGTTGTGTCGGCGGGGGAAAGTGCCGAAAACGACAAGGCAGGAACATGTCCACGCGGTGTCACAGAGGCCAATTCAAACATATCCAATGGCAGGATCGGGCCATTGTCACTCCACCGCAGGGTCAGGGTTTTTGGGGTGCCATCCGCCACATTGATAATGGATTGGCGTGTGCGAAATTTTTTCCAACCCTCTTCGGTACGATATTCCGATGGATTGTCGGCATTAACCTCTTCCATCAGGATATCTTGATCGTCCAGGTAGGATGACGTCATCCCCCAAGCTAATTTTTCGTTTCGCCCTGATAGGATTAGGGGAATACCAGGGATCGTTGCGCCAATCACGCCACCCTTAGAAAGCTCCATGCGCGCCAGATACCAAATTGTAGGCGCGGTCAGTTCCAAATGCGGATCATTGGCCAATATCGTGCCACCCGCCGCACTGCGGGCAGGGGCCGCGGCAAAGGCGTTTGAGGCACCAGCCTGTTCAATAGATTTCCAGGGGGCAAGGGGGTGATCGGGGGATGCATCAACCAATGCGGTTTCAAACATCGGTGTGTTCCACAAAGATGCATAATCAGGCAGCGCAATGGTTGCGGTCTCAGGGTGATCGGGCAAAATGTCAACAATGCGTTCCGGATCAGGCAGCGCAAGCGAGACTTTGGCGCGTCGTATTTCCCGCTTCATATGCGATGACAGTGTCACAGACATCAGTTTTAGCATCACCAAACTGTCTGCAGCTTGCCATGTGGCAAAGGGGGCGTTGAACAAAAACATCTCGGGTGCGCCGCGCCCACGGGCATAGGTGTTGATTTCATGTAGGCGCGCATTCACACCACGTGCATAGGCGTTTAATGCGGCAAGCGTTTCGGGGGATTGCACCGATAGGCTACGTACGGCGGTCGAATAGAGATCAAGATGCCGCATGTAGGTATCAATATGCACAGTATCTGGACCAAAGATTTCCGATAACCGCCCCTGCGCCGTACGCCGCATCATCGACATTTGCCACAAACGATCCTGCGCATGGACATAGCCTAGACCAAAAAACACATCCTCGTCTCGATCTGCAAAAATATGGGGAACATTTGCCGTATCCCGAACGACTTCTATCTTACCCAAAGCGCCGGGCAACTCCAGCTCGGCGTCGTAATCTGGGAGAGAGCGTGCAGCGAGGTAATAGGCAACGACAACCGCACAAACGACCAATGCGATTGATCCAATTGCAATGCGCAGAAGAATGTGAAAAACGCCTGCCATCCTAAACCTACCTTTTTGCCCTCACCCCCTTGCATCAGGTTTCATACCGCGACACAAGTATGAAACCAAGAATTTAGAGGAATAATTATGGCAAATGTTGCATTTCTAGGCCTTGGCGTCATGGGATACCCAATGGCGGGGCATCTTCAAAGCGCAGGGCATTCTGTTACTGTCTATAACCGCACCTCTGCCAAGGCAGAAACCTGGGTAGCAGAGCATGGTGGCGCAATGGCCACTACCCCAGCCGAGGCGGCACAAGGCGCTGATTTCGTCATGGCCTGCGTGGGCAATGACGACGACCTGCGCGGTGTGTGCTTGGGGGATACGGGGGCATTTGCGGGCATGTCCAAAGGTGCGATTTTTGTGGACCACACAACCGTTTCGGCAAAAGTGACAGCAGAGCTATATGTAGCATCCGCGGAACTGGGGTTAAGCTCTGTGGATGCGCCGATATCTGGCGGCCAAGCGGGCGCAGAAAACGGCGTGCTGTCTATCATGTGTGGTGGGGATCAAACCGCCTATGACGCGGCAGAGCCGATTATGGCGGCCTATTCACGCATTTGTCGTCGTATCGGTGACAGCGGCGCAGGGCAAAAAACCAAGATGTGCAACCAGATTGCGATCGCGGGACTGGTTCAAGGCCTGTCAGAAGCATTACATTTTGCAGAAAAAGCGGGTCTTGATGGAGCGGCCGTGGTTGAGGTGATTTCCCAAGGCGCTGCGGGCAGTTGGCAAATGTCCAACCGCTATCAAACTATGTTGGACGATCATTTTGAACACGGGTTTGCCGTTGATTGGATGCGCAAAGATTTGGGGATCTGTCTGCAAGCGGCTGATGAAACGGGTGCAAGCCTTCCTGTGACGGCATTGGTCGATCAGTTTTATAAAGACGTGCAAAAAATGGGTGGTGGGCGCTGGGATACATCCAGCCTTTTCAAACGTTTGCAAAATTTGGGATAAGTTTATCCCCTCGGGGCGCGCAGTAACGCGCCCCATTTGACGGATTTTATGGATTTAATTCTGCTCAATTCCGCACATTTGTAATTTGCCCATTGTACTTTCCGCATTTTTCCCTTTATGCTCACCAAAGGCAGCTCTTTTTTTAATATATTACCCTGCCTTGAGAGTTTCACTGTTTTTCGATGTGACCCGGCATAGCGACTGGTTCCCGAACTTCAGATTGATAAGACCCATTGGGTCACCCGCCCCCGGACCGCTTTTGCGACGGGACAAAAATTGGTTAGGTTCGCCTGATCGGAGATGAAGACGCAATGCAACGCGAACGACATATCGTTAATCGAGCAGGGGCCCAACGCGGTCGGCCTGCACGCGCGCGCGCTATCGCCCAAAGAGACAATCACATCGTTTATGTCCCATACGCCGTTGAACGGCGCGTTTGGGATGCGATGTGTGAATGGATAATATGGCTAAGAAAATGCTTATCGACGCCACCCACGACGAGGAAACGCGCGTGGTTGTGGTTGACGGAAACAAGGTTGAGGAATTTGACTTTGAATCTGAAAACAAACGCCAAATCGCTGGCAACATCTATCTTGCAAAAGTAACACGGGTCGAACCGTCACTTCAGGCGGCCTTTGTGGATTATGGTGGAAACCGTCATGGATTCTTGGCGTTTTCCGAAATCCACCCTGATTATTATCAGATCCCAGTTGCCGATCGTGAAGCGCTGATGGAAGAGGAACGTGCATTGGCAGAGGCGGATGCACGCGCCGAAGAAGAGGACGAAGCGCCCAAGAAACGCCGTCGTCGTGGTCCGCGTCGTCGCAACAACAAACCTGCTGAGGCTGTGACCGAGACAGAAGTGGATGGAATGGAAACCATCGATTTGGATGCATCGGATGAAAGTGACGAAAACGATGCCCCCATGGCGGCACCCATCGTTGAAGACGAACCAATGATCGTCACGCAAGAGATTGATGCACCAGAAGAAGCTGCGGATACTGACGCGGTAGACGCAGACGCGCCTGAGGCTGAAACAGAGTCTGTCGCGCCATCAGATGACGCCCAAGATTATGCGCCTGCAGCAGACGCCGTAAGCGAGGAAACATTTGAAGAGGCACCTGCCGCTTCGGATGATGAACCTGCCGCAGACGACAGCGAACAGCCCGCGGACGCGGGTACCGCAGAGGACGATCAGGACGATGGGATCGAATCCGTATCTGACGATGACGATGCCATGGATCTGCGTCCACAACGTCGGTCCCGTCCACGCCGTTACAAAATTCAAGAAGTGATCAAAGTGCGCCAAATCATGTTGGTGCAGGTTGTCAAAGAAGAGCGTGGCAACAAGGGCGCAGCGCTGACCACGTATCTATCTCTTGCTGGTCGCTACTGTGTTCTTATGCCGAACACGGCGCGCGGTGGCGGGATTTCGCGTAAAATCACAAATGCAGCGGATCGCAAAAAGCTTAAGGAAATCGCAACAGAAATCGACGTTCCAACAGGAGCGGGTTTGATTATCCGCACGGCTGGGGCCAAGCGCACCAAAACCGAAATCAAACGCGATTACGAATATTTGCAGCGTCTATGGGAACAAATTCGTGAATTGACGCTGAAGTCAATCGCGCCTGCGAAAATTTATGAAGAAGGCGATTTGATCAAACGATCAATCCGCGATCTTTACAATCGCGACATTGATGAGGTTTTGGTTGAGGGCGAACGCGGTTATCGCAATGCCAAAGACTTCATGAAAATGATCATGCCAAGTCATGCGAAAAACGTAAAACATTACACCGATGCGCTCCCGCTTTTCGCGCGCTATCAGGTGGAAAGCTATCTGTCCTCCATGTTCAATCCTGTGGTCCAACTGAAATCAGGTGGCTACTTGGTGATTGGTGTGACTGAAGCCTTGGTTGCGGTCGATGTGAACTCGGGTCGTGCGACCAAAGAGGGGTCCATCGAAGAAACCGCGCTAAAAACCAACCTAGAGGCGGCAGAAGAAGTCGCGCGTCAAATGCGTCTGCGCGATTTGGCAGGTTTGATTGTGATCGATTTCATCGACATGGATGAAAGGCGCAACAATAATGCGGTTGAAAAACGCCTGAAAGACAAATTGAAAACGGATCGTTCGCGGATCCAAGTGGGCCGCATTTCAGGCTTTGGTCTGTTAGAGATGAGCCGTCAGCGCCTGCGCCCAGGTATGATTGAGACCACAACGCAGCCCTGTCCATCCTGTCATGGTACGGGTCTGATCCGGTCCGATGACAATTTGGCTCTGTCTATCCTGCGTCAGATTGAAGAAGAAGGCGTGCGCCGTCGTTCGCGTGAAGTTTTGGTGAAATGCCCGGTTGGCATTTCAAACTTTATCATGAACCAAAAACGCGATCACGTCGCCCAGATCGAGGCGCGCTATGGCCTGTCCGTGCGTGTCGAGGGCGATCCGATGTTGGTCAGCCCCGATTTTTTGATCGAGAAATTTAAAACAGCAACACGCTATGTCCCCGAGGCCACGGAACCTGTAGTGTCGGCCGATACAATCGTCATGGATGAAATTGACGAGGATATCGCCGAAGAAGATGACATCGAAACACCCGAAAGCGAACAGGACGATGAGCGCAAGCCAAAACGTCGCCGCCGTCGCCGTCGTCGTCGTAAAGGGCAGGGTGGCGATCAGGGTGAGGGACCCGGGGATCAAACATCTGGTGAAGCCGTCGCTGACGAGGATGCCGACGCAGACGCAGATGCGGGTGATAGTGCTGAAGAGGATGCGCCAGTAGAGGACGCAGCCAGAGAAGAAAAACCAAAACGCGCGCGCCGTTCACGCAAGAAAAAAGTTGAATCTGAAGAAGAACAGCCAAGCGAAGAGGTGAAACCTGCGGAGACCCCAGCAGATGAGCCTGCTGCTACGGAAGAAGAAGCGCCAAAGCCCAAACGCCGCACCCGCCGTAAAAAAGTGGATGAGGTGAAGGAAGAGGCAGCAGAAACTGAAACCCCTGCAGAAGCAGAGGACGCGCCGAAGGAAGAAAAGCCCAAACGCAAGCGCGCCCCACGCAAAACAAAGGCTCAAAAAGAGGCAGAAGTCGCCGAACAGGCCGCAGCCGAAGCCGCAGCAGTAGAGACACCCGCCGAGCCTGCGCCCGCGGTCGAGGAAGCGCCAGTTGTGGAAGCCGTGCCAGAGCCTGAGGCGGACGCGCCTGTGGCCGAAAAGGCAGAGGAAAAGCCCGAAGAACCCGCCAAATCAAAACGGCGCGGATGGTGGTCCTTGAAACGGTAAAAAGAAACCCGCGAAAGCGGGTTTTTTTATGCCTTTTCAATATTGTAGATGAAAGAGCCGTCGCCCTGATCGAAGGCCTCGCGCAGGATGTTTCCACTTTCATTACAAAAATGGGGCACATCAATCCGCGCGGCAGGATCATCCGCATGCATGCGCAACACATCGCCCTGCGCAAGATCCCTGAGACGTTTACGCGCTTTTAAAACGGGAAGCGGGCACAACAGCCCGCGGGCATCAAGATCATGTATCATAAGGCTGAGATATAGCGCGTCCTAGATGAAGTCCACAATCTTGTGATCCATTGTCGCGTGACCTCTTCGGAAAAATGTCCTAGATCATTGATATGTTTGGAATCGATCTGATAGATGCGGGATTGCTGCCCGCAATGATTGTGGCTGCGGTGGCAGGTTTGTTGTCGTTTTTAAGCCCCTGTGTGCTGCCGATTGTGCCGCCCTATTTGGCCTATATGAGTGGCGTTTCACTGAATGATCTAAACGATTGCTCGCGCAGATCTTCTGCCGTTTTACCAGCAATCTTTTTCGTTTTTGGGCTGAGCACCGTTTTCCTAATCTTGGGATTTGCGGCCTCGACCCTTGGGTCGGTTTTTGCGACCTATCAATCTTATTTCAATACGGTTGCCGCGATCTTGGTTATGATTTTTGGGGCGCATTTTGTAGGCGTTTACCGGATTGGGTTGCTGGATCGTGAGGCGCGTATGGATGCGGGGGATCAGGGCGGTTCTGCCTTTGGGGCCTATATCCTCGGTCTGGCCTTTGCCTTTGGCTGGACCCCCTGTATCGGTCCACAACTGGGCGCGATCCTAAGCCTTGCAGCCCAAGAGGCATCTGTGATGCGGGGCACGATATTACTGGCGGTTTATGCGCTTGGGCTTGGGGTGCCATTTTTGCTGGTCGCAGTATTTTTGTCCCGTTTGGGTGGTGTTCTGACTTGGATGAAGCGCCACATGGAACAAATTGAAAAGCTTATGGGGCTGTTGCTTTGGACCATTGGTTTGTTGATGCTGACAGGCGGATTTTCGGCGATGTCCTTTTGGCTTTTGGAAAACTTCCCTGCACTTGCAACCTTGGGCTAGATTTACACCCGTTTTCCCGCCATAGTCAGAAGAAGGAGACGGGCGGGATGACGCGCAAATGCACAAGATGTTTTTCGCAGGCGGGTCTTTTACATACCCGGATTTGATCCGTTTCCACCCCGCCGTTACCGCGAATTATACCAACCGGAGTCCCTAGAGCAGGCGGGCATATCAAATTACACAATCGCGCAGGAACCCCTGCGCAGCACCGACAATTTCGGCTGGCGTGTCACCAGCACGATTGAGGGGCGATTGTTGATCGCGGCGATTTTGTGGAAATATCGGATTTCCATGACCGATCATGGTCGGCCCGTGCCTGTGGCGCATTTAACCGTGCGGGCCAAGGATGGGATTTAGTTGAACCTTCAATCGCGCGATTGATCCGCTGCGCGTTCCATATAGTGACGTAAAACGTAATCACGAATGGCGCTGGCCAATCCTTCGGTTTCGATATCGCGTGTTTCGTCGATCAGGGCCGCCAATTCGTTGATCGCCAAATCGCGTTCGCGGGCAATCGAACAAAAGGCTGTCCAAAAGCGATCTTCGACACTGACAGACGTACGATGCCCCCGCAATGTGAGAGAGCGTTTTTTGGGGCGCAGGGTCATATGTCGCGCTTATGTTGATCCACGTGGTCTTTGGCCTTGGCGGCAATCACAACATCCCGTTTCTTTTCGCCCTTGGTACGCCCAAATTTCTGAGCGTTCTGATCGGCGATTTTTCGTTTTTCCGCGCGGGTCTTGGTTTTGCGGGCACGGTTTAGATTGATGATCTCGGCCATGATAGAGGAACTGTGTTACCTGCGGAATTGATCCAATGAGACAACCTCGGCCTCTTGGCGGGGTGCTTCATCTGATGTCTCTGCGGTGTCAGCACTCGGTTCACTCTCGTCTGCCTCGGCCTCATCCTCAATCTCATCCATATCTTGGTTTTCAAAGCGCAAACCAAATTCGACCGATGGGTCAACGAATGTTTGGATCGCATCAAATGGGATCTGAATGGGCTCTGGTTGATCACCGAAGTTCAGCGTGATGGAAAACCCGTCCTCACGCACAACCAGATTGTCAAACCAATGCTGAATAACAACGGTCATTTCCTCAGGATAGCGATCCTTCAGCCAATCTGCCAATTGCACATCAGGATGCGTGGTATCAAACGTGATAAAGAAATGGTGGTTTCCAGGTAGGCCGTGATCGCGCACCTGTTCCAGCACATTAAAAATCAGACCCCGCATGGCGCGATGCATCAATGATCCGTAATCCAATGTATCTGTCATGGGAAACTCCTTGTTGTTCTCTTAACCATAAGGGATTTCTGTGGAAACAAAAGCGGATATTTTTGTGAAGTGGGGGTATTCTGTTGCCAGGAACCCCCGTAACCCCGCCTAGCGTTGCTTGACCCTAGGGCTTTAGATTTCAGTATCTCCGACCGCTTACGCGGCCATTGCTACTGGAGCACGATTGTCATTTGCAATTGTACAGTTTTCGCCGATAACGGTGGCAGACAGCCGAGACAAAGCTAACACCTTTAGACGTTCGTCGATCCTATTTCAGCCCCCTATTGTTTGGTGGAGCTGCCGGGTACCGCCCCCGGGTCCGATCCGCTTATTACGCGCGCGTTTATGTCCATAGTCCCGAAGGACACGTTGAACATATGTCTGATCCATGGGGATGTGAAGGGCCGAAAGTGATTTTATGGGCAGCCGCTGTTTATTTTTTTTCGCGATCCGCCAAAACCTTGGCCGCCAATTGCATGGAATACTCGGCCAATTCGCCCAATGTGCGTTCCGCCAATGGAATATCCTGCGTCTCCAATGATGTGATCAGGGCCGCGTGGTGGCTGATGATTTTGGCGCGGGACCGTGCGGTGAAGGTGATCATGTTCATCAGCGGCTGCATCGCCTCAACCGCGCCCGTCAGTTGATAGGACAGCACGGGGTTTTGGGCACAATCCACAAAGGATCGGTGAAAGGCCACGTCCGATGCGCACCATTCCTCATCACTTAGATCGGGCGAGGTTTGGCGGTGCAATTCACGGCGCATGACGGACAGTTGCTCTTCGCTGCGCCGGGCGCAGGCCAATGGCACACAAGAGCGTTCCAGCGCAAAGCGCGCCTCGCAGGCGACATCAATGTTAATATCATTCATCGACAACAACAGGGTCGATGTGGTGATGTTTTGCGAATAGGCGTCCTGATAGCTGAGCTTATTCACAAAAGCGCCACCAAAGGCCCCGCGTTGCGTGCGGATCAGCGATTGCGCCGCCAAACGTTTCAACGCCTCTCGTACAGTTGAGCGCGAGACAGAAAATTGTTCGGAAAGCTCGGCCTCAGACGGGAGGCGCTCATTTACAATCAATCGCCCCTCAACAATCGAATCCCGAATTTTAGATGCGATTTGAGCCGAAAGATCCGTTGCGTCATTTCGTGTGTTTTTCATTTGTCAGACAATTAAAAGTCTGACATTTAAATTGCAAGTATTAATTGGAATCGCCGCAATGGTTTCTGAACACATTCGCAAAATGACGAGATGGCACTGGATCGGCCTTTACGGGGCGATTTTGGTTGCGTGGGGCGTGCTTTATGCCATGTCGCTGTCTGTGGGCGATTTGCGGGAATTACGGGCGATTTACGGCGCAGAATTTTGGGCAACGCTTTGTGTGGTTAGTCCAGATGGTGCGGGATTTTTCCGCCTGTTCTCTATGTGGTCGTTGATGAGTATTGCGATGATGGCACCCACCGCGCTGCCTGCATTCGCGACTTATGATGATTTGGGGGCCGTGGCGCAAACAAACCTGTGGAAATTGATGGTAGGATATCTGGTTGTTTGGATCGGCTTTTCGTTGGCTGCAAGCGCGTTGCAGATGGCGCTGTTTGTTTACGGTGCGGCGGATCAATTTGGGCAATCAACCTCTCGCTATCTCTCGGCGGTTCTGTTGGCAATTGCGGGGGCCTATCAGTTTTCAAATGTGAAAGAAGCCTGCCTCTCCAAATGCCGCGCGCCACTTACCTTTTTCATGCAATATTTTGACGAAGGGGCATGGCGCAATGGTCTGCGCCTTGGTCTTGTCTGTTTGGGATGTTGTTGGGCGCTGATGTGTCTGGCCTTTGTCGGCGGTGTGATGAATTTGGTATTTATGGGACTGGCGACTGTGTTAATGGTGGTGGAAAAGCTACCGCAAATTGGAACGTATATAACGAAACCTTTGGGTTATGCTTTGTTGTGTGGTGCAGCACTCATTGCCCTTGGTCTTATTTAAGGAGAACATCATGGCAAGTGATCGTTTAGAGGTACCTGCAAAAATTGATAGCCGTCATCCAGAGGCGATGAAAAAGGATCCGGGTCTAACGCCTTGGGCGATTAAAGGTGAATTGATCCTAAACTGTAACTGTACAGTGTTCTGCCCCTGCGTTGTATCCTTGGGTAAACATGCCCCAACAGAAGGCTACTGTCAGGCATGGGCAGGTGTGCGCATCGATGAAGGGCACTATGGCGACGAAGACCTATCAGGTTTGAACGTCGGTTTGGTGTTGGAAATCCCGGGCCTGATGGCGCGCGGCAACTGGAAAGCGGCAGCCTATATTGACGAACGCGCAAGCTATGCCGCCTATGAGGCATTGATTAAAATCTTTAGCGGTCAGGCCAAGGGCACAACAGGGTTGTTCAAGGTGTTGGTCAGCGAATTTTTGGGCGCAGAACGCGCCCCTGTTGAATTCACAACCGAAGGCAATGCACGCCGCTTGATGGTGGGCAAGGTTATTCAGGGCGAGGTTGTTCCAGTTCCTGGTCACAAGGGCGAAGAAATCGTTGTGAAAAACACAGAATACTGGATGGGTCCAGATATCACTGTCGCTACTGCTACCCAAGGCCGTGTGCGCGCCCATGGCCGCGTTTGGGATTTTGACGGCCGCTCTGCCGAGATCTGTCAAATCGATTGGCACGGTCCAAGCTAAACCCGTTTTGAATTGAAACAGGGGGTAGGTTTGAAACCTATCCCTCTGTTTTCGTTTCTCTTTGGATTAGGAGTCCTAGGATGGCAGGTATTGTTCCATCACGCCGCGTGCGCGGCACCCCGTTTACAGCCGGTGTTCAGGCGGCTGGCGCCAAGGCATATACGGTTTATAACCACATGTTGCTGCCTAGCTATTTTGAAAGCTATGAGGCCGATTATCGCCACCTGAAAGAGCATGTTCAGGTTTGGGATGTTGCCGTTGAGCGACAGGTCAGCATTCAGGGCCCCGATGCCCTGCGCCTGATGAAGTTGATGAGTCCGCGCGACATGGATCGCATGGCGGATGATCAGTGTTACTATGTGCCGATTTGTGATCATAATGGGGGCATGTTGAATGACCCTGTGGCGATCAAATTGGCGCAGGATCATTATTGGCTGTCATTGGCGGATGGTGATTTGCTGCAATATGCGCTTGGGCTTGCGATTGCATCAAAGATGGATGTTGACATTGTGGAACCCGATGTGTCGCCACTTGCGGTGCAGGGGCCAAAGGCCGACGAACTGATGTCGCGTGTTTTTGGGGATGATGTGCGCGATATACGTTTCTTCCGTTACAAACGCATGGCGTTTATGGATACCGAATTTGTGGTTGCGCGCTCTGGTTGGTCCAAACAGGGCGGCTTTGAAATCTATGTGGATGGCACGCAATTCGGCATGCCGCTGTGGGATGCCTTGATGGCGGCGGGTAAGGATTTGAACGTACGCGCAGGCTGTCCAAATCTGATCGAACGGATAGAAGGCGGATTGTTGTCCTTCGGCTCGGACATGACGCGCGAAAATACCCCTGTTGAGGCGGGCTTGGCCAAATTCTGTAATTCCCCCGAGGATTACATCGGCAAATCCGTGATCGAAGCACAAAAGGAAAACGGCACCCCTCGACAAATTCGTCCCATCGAAATTTCGGGTTCTGGCGATCTGCCCCATAATGCGACCGGTTGGTCGGTTTATGTGGATGGGAAAAATGTGGGTCTGATCGCATCGGCCACGTGGTCCCCAGATTTCAACACAAACGTGGCCATTGGCATGATTGATGCGGGCTATTGGGAAGCGGGCCAAGAATTAATCGTAGACACAGGCGTGGGCGAACGCAGCGCCCGCGTGAAAGACAGATTTTGGATTTAAGAAAGTAGGAGGATCAGATGTTTAATGCATTAGTGGTCAATAAGGATGAAGAAAGCGGCAAAACATCCGCAGCGGTCGAACAGATCAGCACCGATCAACTGCCTGAAGGCAATGTTGTGGTGAACGTTGAATATTCAACCGTAAACTACAAGGACGGCCTTTGCATTGGTCCAGGGGGCGGTTTGGTGCGCGAATATCCCCATGTTCCAGGAATTGATTTCGCAGGGACCATCGAAAGCTCGGATGATCTACGCTACAGAACAGGGGACAGTGTTGTCCTAACGGGTTGGCGCGTGGGTGAGGTGCATTGGGGCGGATACGCTCAAAAGGCCCGCGTCAATGCCGATTGGCTGGTTCCATTACCGAGCGGTCTGTCATCGCGTCAGGCGATGGCGGTTGGGACCGCGGGCTTTACCGCGATGTTGGCGGTTATGGCGCTTGAGGATCATGGGTTGAAGCCGGATCAAGGCCCTGTTTTGGTAACGGGCGCTGCGGGGGGTGTCGGATCTGTTGCAACAGCGATCCTAGCAAACCTTGGGTATGAGGTTGCGGCCGTCACAGGACGTCCTGAAACCGAAGAGTATTTGCGCGCCCTTGGCGCTACCCAAATCGTGCCACGGGAAGAGATCAACGAAACCGTTAAACGCCCGCTCGAGCGTGAAACATGGGCAGGATGTGTGGACGCCGTGGGTGGTGACATGTTGGCACGTGTGCTGGGGCAAATGAAATACGGCGGATCGGTTTCGGCGGTTGGTTTGGCAGGGGGCGCGGGCCTGCCTGCAACGGTTATCCCGTTTCTATTGCGCGGCGTGAACCTATTGGGGATCGACAGCGTGATGCAACCCTATGACAACCGCCTACGTGCCTGGGAACGCATCGCAAAAGACCTGCCGATGGATAAGCTTGAGGCTATGATCCACCCCGCAACTTTGAGTGATTTGCCAGCATTGGGCAAAGACATCCTAAAGGGACAAGTTAAGGGTCGCGTCGTCGTTGACGTAAACGCCTAATAATTTCACTGCGCCCCGCCCAAGGTGGTGGGGCGCAGTTGATAGAATTTGATGTTGCTTTCATTAAGTTATTCATAAAACTTAGCCCACCTCGGGTGGCGACGAAGGCGCCTTGCCAATCTGAAGATTGGCTAAGGTTTTACTGTCATAGGCTTTAGCTTTGCGGCTTAGATTGCACTGCCATTTATAGGCCCAATCCCAATGACGCCCCTTGCAAATCCCCCAAACCGCTTGCACAGTGCCTGAAAACAAAAGGGGGTCGACATGCAGCTCGATCTTGACTTTATCCGCAGCCAATTTCCGGCTTTTTCCGAACCCGCGCTTGCGGGGCAATCGTTTTTCGAAAATGCAGGTGGCAGTTTTACCTGTCGTCAGGTGATTGATCGTCTGTTTCGCTTTTATAATGAACGCAAGGTGCAACCTTATGCCCCCTATGACGCCAGCCGTTTGGGGGGCGAGGAAATGGATGAGGCGCGCAGGCGTCTGTCGGCGATGATGGGGGTTCATGAAGATGAGCTAAGCTTTGGTCCATCAACCACGCAGAACGTCTATGTCTTGGCCAAGGCTTTTGGTGAATGGATGAACGAAGGGGACGCGATCATCGTCACCAACCAAGATCACGAGGCCAATTCAGGCGCTTGGCGGCGTTTGACCGAGCGCGGGATCGAGGTGCGCGAATGGCAAATCAATCCAGAAACAGGGCGGCTTGACACAAGTGATCTGATGAATTTGCTGGATGATCAGGTGCGTTTGGTATGTTTTCCACATTGTTCAAACGTTGTGGGCGAAATTAATCCTGTTGTGGAAATCACCGCATTGGCCCATGGGGCGGGGGCGTTTGTCTGTGTGGATGGGGTCAGTTATGCGCCCCATGGCATCCCAAATGTTGGGGATTTGGGGCCAGATATTTATATGTTTTCGTCTTATAAAACCTATGGACCCCATCAGGGGATCATGGTGGTGCGCCGTCAATTGGCAGAATTGCTGCCCAATCAGGCCCATTCATTCAACGGTGGCAGCCTCTATAAAAAATTCACGCCCGCAGGACCCGATCATGCACAGGTTGCGGCCTGTGCGGGGATGGTGGATTATTTTGATGCGGTGGCCGCCAATCATGGTGGCGCGGATTTATCCGCACCGGATCGCGGAGCCCTTGTCCACACACTGTTCCGAGAAGCCGAAATTGCCCGCATGGAGCCATTGATGGAATTTTTACGTGGTCGCAATGATGTCCGTGTTTTGGGTCCTGTGGACAGTGTTGCACGCGCGCCCACAGTCGCCTTGGACATTGGTCGCAATGCAGAAGAGTTTGCCGGAACCCTCGCAACCGCAGGGATCATGGCGGGGGGTGGTGATTTTTACGCCGTGCGCCCTTTGACGGCCATGAACGTGAAACCCGATCATGGTGTGTTACGCCTGAGCTTTGTGCATTATACAAGTGATGCCGATATTGCGAAATTGATTGATGCCTTAGGCACGCATTTGTGACCCAGAACGGTTTATGCAAACGGTCTGAAATTATTGATCTAATTTGCGGGACCTGCGTACACACTGTATGACAAATACGGCAACAATTTACTGGATCCGCCGCGACCTGCGGCTTGGTGACAATCCCACTTTGGTTGGGGCGATCAACCGCGGTGGCCCCGTTATCCCTGTGGTGATAAATGACGATATTCAACGCGGTCTTGGTGCGGCCTCGGCCTATCGCATGTCCATGGGGTTTGAGGCCATGGATAACTCCTTACGCGCGCTTGGATCGCGGATCATTTATCGCAGTGGTGATCCCGTTGATGTGTTGACTGGATTGGTGCGTGAAACAGATGCGAGTTCGGTTTATTGGTCACGCCTATATGATCCAGAAAGTGTTGCGCGTGATACTCAGGTTAAAGCCGCACTAAAGGCCGATGGCATTGATGCCAAAAGCGTATCGGGCCATCTGATGTTTGAACCATGGACGGTGGAAACCAAGGTCGGTGGCTTTTTCCGTGTCTACACTCCGTTCTGGCGGGCGGTTTCGGGGCGGGATGTGCCCACACCCCTTCCTGCGCCCACAAAAATTTCATCGCCTGAGACATGGCCACAAAGCGAACACTTGTCGGATTGGACCATGGGCGCGGGCCTGCGTCGTGGACAGTCAGTTCTGTCACAATATCTAAGCGCGGGCGAAGATGTCGCGCAGAATATCCTATTTCAATTCATGGAAAACGGCGTTGATCACTATGCCACAGGGCGCGATTTGATGGGGGTTAACGGCACCTCGCGCCTATCGCAGTTTCTGACGCTGGGTGAAATTAGTCCGCGTCAGGTGTGGCATGTCGCCTGTCAGGCGTTGATGCAGGGCGCTGCAGATGCAGAGGCCTTTATCAAACAGCTGGTCTGGCGTGAATTTGGCTATCACCTGATGTATCATACCCCACATATCACAACAGGAAATTGGTCCGAAAAATGGGATCATTTTCCATGGCAAGAGGATGAAGATCATCCACATGTCTTGGCGTGGAAACAGGGGCGCACGGGCATTCCATTGATCGACGCGGCCATGCGCGAAATCTATGTGACGGGCTATATGCACAATCGCGGACGGATGAATGTTGGATCCTATTTGACAAAGCATCTGTTGACGCATTGGCGCATCGGACAAAAATGGTTTGAGGAGTGTTTGGTGGACTGGGACCCTGCACTGAATGCGCTTGGGTGGCAGTGGGTCGCGGGATCGGGTCCTGATGCAACCCCGTATTTCCGTGTCTTTAATCCTGATACGCAGGCGAAAAAATTTGACGATGGCGGTGCCTATCGCAATGCGTGGATTGCCGAGGGGCAAAGGAATGCGCCCAAAACAGCGCTAGATTTTTATGACGCGATCCCACAGGCGTGGAATTTGCGACCTGACATGCGCTATCCCGATCCGATTGTTGATCTGTCTACAGGGCGCAACCTTGCCTTAGAAAGCTATAAGGCGCGTACGTTTTAGCGCGCCTTATTTTGCCCTAGGCAAGCGGGTTGGAACCCTCTACACCGCGATCACGACCATCAGATGGGGGCGGATATGCCATCAATGTTTTTCTATGGAACGCTGTGCGATTTGCGTTTGTGTGAAATCGTACTGGGACGTTCGCGCGATCACATGCAGTTTTCCGAGGCGGTGTTGCACGATCACGCCGTCTATTGGGCGCGGGGCGAAAATTTTCCAGTGATCGTTCGCGAACAAGGATCGCTTGCCAGGGGCCTGTTGCTGACGGGGTTAGATCAAACCGATATTGACAAGCTGGATTATTATGAAAGCGGATTTGATTATGCCCCTGTCCCTGTGACCGTAGAAACAGAAGCAGGACCGAAGGACGTCAGCGTTTATTATTGTGATGATCCCGATGTTGTGTCTGGCGATAAATGGAGCCTATCGGATTGGTCGGAAAAATGGGGGCCAACCGCCTATGGGGCTGCCGAAGAATTCATGTATCATTTTGGAAAATCCCCTGCGTCTAAAATGGATCCAAAATTCCCAATGATGGAACGGCGCGCGCATTCCTGGCGCATGGCCCAAGAGGACCCAGATCAGGGCCCCGAGGAAGGCGCGGGGGATCGTCATGTTGAGGTGATTGAAATGACGCGCCCCTATACAGGTTTTTTTGCTATGTGCGATTATCGCCTGCGCTATCGTCACTTTGATGGATCGATGAGCGCCGAAGTATCACGCGCGGCTATTGTTTCAGGGGATGCCTCATTGGTTTTGCCCTATGATCCCAAAACCGAGCAAATTTTGGTGTTGGAACAATTTCGGATGGCACCTTTCGCGCGAGGGGATAAAAACCCATGGCTCTTCGAACCCATCGCAGGAATGATTGATTTAGGCGAAACACCCGAAACCTGTGCACGGCGCGAGGCAGAAGAGGAGGCGGGTTTGAACATTTTCGACCTGATCCCTATTTCAAAATCATATCCCAGCCCCGGTGGATCAACGACGTTTTTCCACAGCTTTTTGGGGATCTGTGATTTGAAAAGCTATACGCCAAAAATTGGTGGGCTTGACGCCGAAAACGAAGACATCCGGACCCATCTTATGTCCGTTGATCAGGCGATTGAAATGGCCATTCAGGGTCGTTTTCGCGCACTTCCCTTGGCGATGATGGTGCTATGGCTACAACAATATCGCCAAAGTGATCTTGTAAGTCGCTAAGTTCGCTCATAGCATAGATTTACGTGAATTGAGGAATGATATGCAGTACGCGTCTGATTTGACAAATGCCGTCGGTAACACCCCCCTAATCAAACTGCGCCGTGTTAGCGAAGAAA
Source organism: Paracoccaceae bacterium (assembly GCA_017852835.1). Classification (GTDB taxonomy): domain Bacteria; phylum Pseudomonadota; class Alphaproteobacteria; order Rhodobacterales; family Rhodobacteraceae; genus HIMB11. Next base: position 4,081 of record JAFMKS010000021.1, on the reverse strand, counting down.
CAGGGTGCACAATTTTAGGCAAGGCAGAGTTTTTGAACCCTGGGCAATCGGTCAAGGATCGCGCGGCGCTGTTTATCATTCGCGATGCAATCGAACGCGGAACGCTGAAACCTGGCGGTACCATTGTCGAGGGGACAGCAGGGAACACCGGTATTGGTTTGGCACTGGTTGGGGCATCCATGGGCTTTAAAACGGTGATCGTGATCCCTGAAACCCAAAGCCAAGAGAAAAAGGACATGCTCCGCCTTGCAGGGGCTGAATTGGTACAAGTGCCCGCAGCGCCCTATAAGAACCCAAATAACTATGTGCGTTATTCGGAACGTTTGGCCAATGAATTGGCAAAAACAGAACCTAATGGGGCCATTTGGGCAAACCAATTTGATAACGTGGCCAATCGTCGTGCGCATATTGAAACCACAGGCCCAGAAATCTGGTCCCAAACCGATGGCAAGGTTGATGGTTTTGTTGCCGCTGTGGGATCGGGTGGTACGCTTGCAGGGTGCGCCGAATACCTACAACCCAAGGGCGTGAAAATTGGTCTGGCTGATCCGATGGGGGCTGCACTGCATTCGTTCTATACAACGGGTACCTTGGCATCAGAAGGATCCTCGATCAGCGAGGGAATCGGGCAGGGGCGCATCACCGCCAACCTTGAGGGGTTCACCCCCGATCATTCCTATCAAGTTAGCGATGAAGAGGCACTGCCAATCGTCTTTGACCTGCTGGCGAACGAAGGCCTGTGTTTGGGTGGGTCATCTGGGATCAACATTGTGGGTGCAGTGAAACTTGCCCGCGATCTAGGCCCGGGCCATACCATCGTAACCATTCTTTGTGATTATGGCACGCGCTATCAATCTAAGCTTTATAATCCTGATTTCTTGAAATCCAAAGGCCTGCCTGTTCCTGACTGGCTAGAGCGTGGACCACAGGCAATTCCAGGGGTATTTGTGGACTAAATATATGGTGCGACTGTTTCGATTTTGTTTGATCCTATGGATCACATTGGTTTCCCCCAGTTTTGCCCAAGGGGTCGCGCCCGAGGCCTATGACAGTTGGAACAAAGATGCGACACGCGCCGAAGCCGTTGTCGAAAATGCCGAAGCCTCTGATGCAGCGCTTGAGGCATTGCGCAGTCAAATTGTGGATTGGCGACAAAAGTTCTTAGATGCGCAATCCCAAGACATTGCACGCGTTGCAATTTTGGAAGATCAATTAAATGCGCTGGCACCTGTACCCGAAACGGGTGCGGATCCATTGGCTGATCGTCGCGCGGCACTAAGCGAACAATTAAACGCCGCACGCGCGCCCCTGCTTCGCGCAGAAGAGGCATATTCCCGTGCCAGCGGGTTGATCCGTGAAATTGACCAAATCATCAGCGCACGGCGCACAAATGCATTGTTGGAATTGGGGCCAACACCGCTTGCGCCGTCAAAATGGTTGACGGCCACGACAGAGGTGGTTGGCGTGATTTCTGGGCTTGTCGATGAAGTATCAGATGCATTTAACAATGCGGCGGCTCGGGCATCATTTCAATCGAACTTGTTGAATATTGTCCTGCAACTATCTTTAACTATTGCATTTTTCTTTGGTGCATCGCGGGTGTCTCTGCAGGCGCGGGATCTCTCACAAAACGTGGCGCGCAATCCCCGATTAGCGCATTTGATTGCTGCATCCATCAAAATGGCCATGCTTATTGCAGCCTTTTATACCTTGGGGGCTGCGTTGTTGCAAACGGGCATGTTTGGGGTGCGTGGTGCCTTGGTCTTGGACGCCATGCCCATTTGGGCGGGCTATATCATTGCGGCCATCTTTATCTCGGATCGTCTGGCTACAGGATCGGGATCGGCATTCGAATTGCCAAGCGACATTGAAGAAGGCTCGATCCGCCGCACCTTTGTTCTGGGAGCGTTGATCTTTGTCATTGATCACGCGCTTGAGCATGTTTTCGTGTTCAACGAAGTCAGTGTCGCATCGATTTCAGTGTTGCATTTCGTTTTGATCCTGTTGGGCTCCTATGTCCTGTCGCGTGCAACTGTGAAATTGCGACAAGCCAGTGACAGTGAGGTTGCAGGCCCAGATGGTGTTTTCGCAATCCGCTTTGCCCGCCTTTTAGCCCAAGTTGGGCGTTTCATCACCTTTGGTGCACCTGTTTTAGGCGCAGTTGGGTATGTGACTGCAGCCTATAGTTTGGTTCTGGCTTCACTCCTAACCTTGGTGTTGTGTTCTGTCATTGTGATCCTACAAGGCGGTCTCGTTGATCTATATGCCCGCGCGATTGGGCGTGAGGGCGAACAAGAGGATGGTTTGGTCCCTATCCTGATCAGTTTCGTGATCGCCTTTGCATCATTGCCGTTCTTTGCGTTGATTTGGGGCGCGCGGGTTTCCAACCTGTCAGAGGTTTGGGATCAGGTGAAGGAGGGCGTTCCAATTGCGGGCACCCGCATTTCCCCCTTGGATTTCCTGACCTTTGTTCTGATCTTTACAATCGGATACATGGCCACCCGACTGATCCAATCGGCGTTGCGCGGATCAGTTTTACCAAAAACACGACTGGATGCAGGGGCGCAAAACGCGATTGTGTCGGGTTTGGGGTATGTCGGTATTTTCATCGCGGCAATGGTTGCGATTTCCAGCACGGGACTGGACCTCTCCTCCCTAGCTATTGTTGCTGGTGCCTTGTCCGTGGGGATTGGTTTTGGATTGCAAAACATCGTTTCAAACTTTGTCTCAGGGATCATTTTGTTGATTGAGCGCCCCGTGACTAAGGGGGACTGGATCGACGTGGGGGGCACCATGGGATACGTGCGCGACATCAGCGTGCGATCCACCCGCATCGAAACCTTTGATCGCAGCGATGTGATCGTGCCAAACGCTGATTTGGTTTCTGGTAAGGTTACGAACTATACCCGTGGCAATACGATTGGCCGCTTGATTGTGCCTGTGGGTGTGGCCTATGGAACTGATACGCGGAAGGTGGAAGAAATTTTGCACGAAATTGCCGAGGCCCAGCCAATGGTCGTTTTAAACCCTGGACCATCCGTTGTGTTCCAAGGCTTTGGTGCGGACAGCATGGATTTTGAAATTCGCGCGATTTTACGGGATGTGAATTTCATGCTCAGCGTCAAATCAGAAATCAATCACCAAATCGCTGAACGTTTTGTCGCCGAAGGCATCGAAATTCCATTCGCTCAGCGTGATATCACAATCAAAAACATTGCTGATTTCGGTAAGGGCAGCGAATGACAGCGCCACTGTACCTGGAGGATGCCTATCAAACGCGCGCCGAGGGAAGTGTCACTGGCATAACCGAGCAGGGCGGCATTATCCTTGATCAGTCCCTATTCTATGCCACATCTGGTGGTCAACCTGGGGATAGTGGCACACTGATTTGGGACGATCAGGACATTAAAATCACAACCACGATCAAGGGCGAGGGGGGATCCATTGTCCTTATCCCCGCTGAGGGGGCCACGCGCCCCGCGGTTGGGCAAGCGGTCAAACAGGATATAAATTGGGATATGCGGTACGCGCATATGCGCATGCACACGGCGTTGCATTTATTGTCGGTCGTGATCCCATTGCCCGTCACAGGTGGTGCCATCACAGCGGTGAAAGGGCGTTTGGATTTCGACATGCCAGAGGCGCCTGATGACAAAGACGCCCTAACAGAGATGTTGAACGCGATCATCGCGCGTAATTTTGATATCACCGAACGCTGGATCAGTGATGCAGAGCTGGATGCAAATCCGGGGCTTGTGAAAACAATGTCTGTGCAACCCCCGCGCAGTGCAGGGCGCATTCGTTTGGTGCGCATCGGCGATGTAAGCGAGCAAGTTGATTTGCAACCCTGTGGGGGCACGCATGTTGCCAAAACAGGTGAAATTGGACGCGTTGCGATCAGCAAAGTCGAGAAAAAGGGCAAACAGAACAGACGTGTTCATCTGGTATTTCAGGATTGATGCGGGAATTTCCCAATCCCCCCTTGATATTCCCAAAGCAATCAGTCTAAACCCCCCATAACGGAGCGGTGGCCGAGTGGTCGAAGGCGCACGCCTGGAAAGTGTGTAGGCGGGAGACCGTC
>JAFMKS010000085.1 GCA_017852835.1 Paracoccaceae bacterium | reverse complement strand
GATCCGCGTGCTGTTTTACATGTGCCAACCAATTGGCAAGTTCGATTGTGCGGTAGGATACCGTCAGCGCATCTGGTGACGTGCCCAGCCGCGCGGCGGCCTGCGCATCGGTTTCCGCATTATTTAAGTCCGCAATTAGGGCCGATTTACCCGCGAAAATGCTATCCCCATCTTCAAGGTAATAGGCCACATGCGTTGTGCGCAGTTCAGGATGATATTGCGCACCCCAAAACGACACGTCCCCCTGATCATAGGAAAACGCCTGATGTTCAGAGTGATTGTTTTCTGCCAATTTAATTGCCCCTGTGGGCAGGCGCGAAACCTCATCCCGATGAATGCATGGAACGGCGAACACAGCGGTCCGTGATTTGAACTGCGGATGGGATTGGCCCGCAGGCGTCAGGCGCGTTTCCCGCGCAACGCCAACCTCTAACCCATTGGGTGATGCTGCCACTTGCCCACCTAAAACCACAGCTGCCAGTTGCATACCATTACAGCTGCCCCAACTGGGCAACCCCGCATCAAAGGCCAATTCCATAGCCGCGCGTTGACACGCAGCCTCTCGCGCATCGGTGGACCAAGAAACGCCAGACCCTGTAAAGACCACACCATCGACACCCGCGAAATAATCCGCGTTCAGGAACCCTGCATAGGGATTGACCACGCGCACATCCGCATCGGGCGCAAGGTGTTGAAAGGCCTGTTCAAACCCCTCTGCACCACGGCGACCCCGTGCCACCATGTCAGGTGTATTGGCTTCTATGATCAAAAGTGAGGTCACAATGATTTACCGACTAAGGCCTGCGTGAATTGACGGCATATCAAGCGCGCTGAACCCATAGTGACGCAACCAACGCAGGTCACTATCAAAGAAGGCGCGCAAATCTGGGATACCATATTTCAACATGGCAATACGGTCGATCCCCATGCCAAAGGCAAAGCCCTGCCATTCATTTGGATCAATTCCACCTGCCTGCAGCACCTTGGGATGCACCATGCCAGAGCCAAGAATTTCCAACCAATCGTCACCTTCGCCCACTTTCAACTGACCACCTGCCCATGAACAACGAATGTCCACCTCGGCCGAAGGTTCGGTGAAGGGGAAGTGGGATGCACGGAACCGCAGTTCCACATCATCGACCTCGAAATAGGCTTTTACGAATTCTTCCAAAACCCATTTCAGGTTCGCCATTGAGATATCTTTGTCAATCGCTAGGCCCTCGACCTGATGGAACATGGGCGTGTGGGTTTGGTCATAATCCGCGCGATACACACCGCCTGGGCAAATGACGCGCACAGGCGCACCTGTTTTTTCCATCGTCCGAATTTGCACGGGGCTGGTGTGTGTGCGAAGCACATGCGGCGGGCGATCATCGCCTTCGGCACGATGCATATAAAACGTGTCCATTTCCGCCCGCGCGGGGTGATGGCCCGGAATATTCAGCGCATCAAAGTTATACCAATCGGTATCAATGCGTGGACCCTCGGCCACACCAAAACCCATGTCGGCGAAAATTGCGGTGACCTCCTCGGTCACTTGGGAAATAGGGTGAATTGTGCCCTGTCCGGGTCCGCGGGATGGCAGGGTCACATCCAACCATTCACTTTGCAAACGTTCGTTTAGTGCCGCATCGGCAAGGGCCGCCTTTTTCGCGGCAAGGGCGCTGTTTATTTCATCCTTTAGGGCATTCAATGCAGGCCCTGCAACCTGACGTTCCTCTGGGGTCATTTTACCCAATTCACGCATCTTTAGGCTGACCTCACCCTTTTTGCCGACGGCGGCAAGGCGGGTTTCCTCAAGTGCTGCTTCGTCTGCTGCGTTCGAAATGGCGTCTAGGTATTTTTGGCGCAAATCGTCCATCGATATCCCCTATTTTGGATGCCCGACCCTGCTATCATATTCACAGATCAGTGCAAGGTATTTGCCCAGCGCATCAGGCACGCACGTTAGAAAAAGAAAAGGCCGCGCATCTGCGCGGCCTTTGGAATGTCTGTTATCGCCTTGGCTTATGCCGCGAGTGCTGCCTTGGCTTGATCCACAATCGCGCCAAATGCCTCTGGCTCGTGTACCGCTAGGTCTGCCAATACTTTGCGGTCAACTTCGATACCTGCAAGCGATAGACCGTTGATGAAACGGCTGTATGTCAATGCCTCATCATGCGCGCGCACGGCTGCATTGATACGCTGAATCCATAGGCTGCGGAAATTACGCTTGCGATTATGACGGTCGCGTGTTGCGTATTGGTTCGCTTTGTCTACGGCTTGTGCAGCAACTTTGAATGTGCTCTTGCGGCGGCCATAGTAACCTTTGGCTTGGTCAAGAATTTTCTTGTGACGACGATGGGTAACTGGACCTGTTTTTACGCGTGACATGTCTTATTCCTTCCTTAGCGTGCGTATGGCATCATGCTCTTGACGATTTTCTCGTCAGGCGCTGACATCACTGTTGTACCGCGTGCATTGCGTAGGAATTTATTTGTACGCTTGATCATGCCGTGGCGCTTCCCTGCCTGTGCAGTTTTAACGCGACCTGTGGCCGTTACCTTGAACCGCTTTTTGCAGCTCGATTTTGTCTTCATCTTAGGCATTTCCGTCTCCTTAATCTTAGATCGGTGACAACGCGACTCGGCATGCCCTCCGCCGGCCACGTAATGAGGGGAGCGTATAGCGTGGTTGTGAAGAGGGTGCAAGCCAGTTTTCGTGGCTGCATGCGGAAACTCTTTTTGTAAAACAGATTAACAGAAATCCATAGCCAATCGTTAGATTGGCAAGGCGCTGACCTCCCCCATAGGAGGCGCCTTCGTCGCCCCCCGAGGTCAGCTACGAACTAGGAACCAGCAAACAATTTCTTAGGTCCATCATGCTGACATCCCTAATTCAGGGAAATTTTCAAACAATCTACTCAGGATCCATCGCGTAAATCATGCGTTCGTTACAGGGGGCGACGCGTAGGATGTTTGTTGTTCCTGGAATGTTAAACGGCACGCCTGCGGTGATCACGATTTGGTCGTTTTGGGTGGCATACCCTTCGGACAATGCGGCGCGCACGGCGCTGACCACGGCCTCTTTAAATCGGTCTTTGCTGCCTGACATCACACAGTTTGTGCCCCAGGTCAGGGCCAAACGACGGGCGGTATTCGTTTCCGATGTCATTGCGATGATCGGAACGCGGGGGCGTTCGCGGGCGGTCAGCAATGCGGTTGTGCCAGATTGGGTGTAACAGCAGATCGCCTTAATATCAGTTGTTTCCGCAATTTCGCGGGCTGCGGAGACAATCCCATCGGCAACGCTTGTGCGCTGCGCTGTGCGCGATGTTTCCATGATCGTGCGGTATGTTGGATCGCTTTCCACCTCGACCGCAACGTTGTTCATGGTTGTGACTGCCTCAATCGGGAAACTTCCTGCCGCAGATTCCGCCGACAGCATGACCGCGTCTGATCCCTCATAAATCGCGGTTGCCACATCCGAAACCTCGGCCCGTGTGGGCATGGGACTTTCGATCATGCTTTCCAACATCTGTGTCGCCACGATCACGGGTTTTGCCGCCGCGCGACATTTGCGAACCAATCGTTTCTGAATGGGCGGCACGTTTTGAACAGGCAATTCGACACCCAAATCGCCCCGCGCAACCATAATCCCATCGGATGCATTCAAAATATCGTCAAACCGTTCAACGGCAGAGGGTTTTTCAATCTTGGACAAAATCGCAGCGCGGCCTTTGGCCAATTCGCGCGCCTCAACCAAATCCTCGGGACGTTGAACAAAGGACAGGGCCAACCAATCAATGCCCAATTCACAGGCAAATTCCAAATCCGCGCGGTCTTTTTCAGACAATGCAGCCACAGGCAGGATGACATCAGGGACGTTCACGCCCTTACGATTTGAGATCGTTCCGCCATTGATGACCTCGCATTCCGCGAAATCGGTACCACAGGATTTCACCCGCAGTCGAATTTTACCATCATTGACCAACAGTGTCGCATCGGGGCGCAGGGCCGCAAATATTTCTGGGTGGGGCAGGCAGACACGCGTTTTGTCACCCTCTGCCGTATCCAGATCCATGCGGAACGCGGCGCCATTTTCCAACTCTTCCTCACCATTGGCAAAGGAACCAACGCGCAGTTTTGGGCCCTGCAAATCCGCAAGGATTGCGATTGGGCTGCTTAGCTCTGCCTCGATCTGACGAATAAGACGATGACGTTCTGCGATTTCATCGTGGGTCCCGTGTGACATATTCAGACGAAAGACATCTGCGCCCGCCTCATGCAGGGCCTTGATCATTTCATAGCTGCTGGATACGGGGCCAAGGGTGGCTACGATTTTCACATTCCGGTGACGTCTCATGTCTTTACCTTTTCTACACCACGTGGCGGATCCGTGTGGCAATTTTTCACATTATTGTTAGCGTTAACATTTTCTGCTTTATGCAGTATGTTTTAACATTTCGCAACGCTAATTCCTTGGACATACTGTCAAATTATAGAAACGATAATGTGACAGTTCTGGACCAATGCGCCTGAACTCCATATATCCTGAGGAAAGAGTTTAAAAGGAGCAATCCAATGGATGATCAAACGCGCATCGAATTAGAAGCCGCCGCTTTCCGCACCTTGCGAGAGCATTTGATGGAAAAACGCACCGATGTTCAAAACATCGATATGATGAACCTTGCTGGATTTTGCCGCAATTGTTTGTCCCGTTGGTACCAAGAGGCCGCGAATGAGCGCGGCATTGAAATGGGCAAAGAGGAGGCGCGCGAAATCTTCTACGGTATGACAATGGCAGAGTGGAAAGCCAATTATCAAACCGAAGCCTCAGGCGATCAGCAAAAGGCCTTTGACAAGGCCTTTGCCGAAAACGTTGGGACCAAGGGTTAACGACGCAAATGGAACAGGCGCAGTTGATGCGCCTGATGCGTTTGCACCTCGCTCTCGCTGTCTTGGCTTTGGTTCATCACGCGCCGCGCCAAGGCGAGCCCCAGCAGACCAAAAATAACACCACCCACATAGGGCCCCGCCAAAACACCCACGGGGCCAAACCACATTCCGCCTTGGTATAGGAATGGAATGGTGCCGATGGTATGACGCACCCAATTGATCCATGTAGAATAATAGGGATGCCCCAAATTATTGAACGCCGCATTTGATACAAAAATGGCACCGTTAAAATAGAACAGGATCGCAAGCGGCCCGCAAAATGCATAAAGCAGTGCAAGGGCCGGTCCCTGTTCCAGCGCAAACAGCGCTGCAATCGGATCGCGCAGCAGAAACAGTGCCAATGCGATAACAACGACAACCACGCCTGTGAACAATAATGCGTCATAAAATGTGCGCTTCACACGGTCCATTTGACCCGCACCATAGTTTTGCCCAACGATTGGCCCCACGGCCACTGACAGGGCAAAGACGACACCAAAGGCCAAGGGCACCAAACGCCCAATCACGGCCATGCCCGCAACGGCCGCCTCACCAAATTCTGCCATGGCACGTGTGGCAAAGGCTGCGCCAACTGGGGTGGCAAGCTGGGTCAAAATTGCGGGGATCGCAATGAACATAACTGGATTAAAATCACGTAGCAATCCAACGCGGTCAGGTGCCTCTAACCCGCCGTGATTTTTGAATAAGAAATAGAACGACAATGATGCCGAGGCGATGCGTGCAGCAACGGAGGCCCATGCAGCGCCTGCCAAATTCATGTCCAATGCAAAGATAAAGATCGGATCAAGGATTGCATTCACTACGCCCCCCAAGATCGTGACATACATGGAGGAGGACGCCGCGCCATGCGAACGTAAAACTGCACTGGCAACAATACTGGCAACCAAAATTGGAAGACTGGGAATGATAATGCGCAGGTATGAAGCCGCCAATTCCGCCGTTTCCCCAGAGGCGTCAACCAATGTGACAAGGTTCAGAACATTAAACCAAACGACGGCCGCAAAGATGGCCCCCAGCGCCACACCATAAAACAATGCATGTGACGCCTTGGATCGGGCAAGCACTTCATCACCTGATCCCAATGCCCTTGCAACCAAGGCACCTGCCGCAATCGCAATACCGATCCCAAAGGATGTTGTGAAAAACAAAATGCTGCCCGCATACCCAATGGCCGCAGCCAGCGCCGCATTTCCCAACATCGAAATAAAAATCATGTCGACAAAATCGACAACAAACATGGCCATCAGCCCG
>JAFMKS010000084.1 GCA_017852835.1 Paracoccaceae bacterium | reverse complement strand
CAAAAAGTGTGTGTTTGGTGTGTTTTTGAATCCTACACGCATAGCGTTAGTGTGCAAAAATTAAGTCATTGATATTGTTTTGGAAAGTGGTGCCCGGGGGCGGAATCGAACCACCGACACGAGGATTTTCAGTGCATAGTCTTGGGCTATCTGATAAAGCACTACAGGCCTAGGATGAAATCTCATTAAGAAAACTAATCGCTTTCTGCGTGCCGTCTCTTTCCAGAACAGCATCATGCCAGCGCGACAGGTTTTTGGCATTTTCAAATGATAAGCCAAGGTGGTCATGTATGCGCAACCAAGGGAAAAGCGCAATATCAGCGATAGTATATGTCTCCCCGCAGATATATTTTTTGTCTTTGAGTCGTTCATTGAGATAGTCAACAGCGCGGCTTGCGATAGCGCTGTAATGAGTGGACGCGGCTGAATTGGGCGTTTTTGTTAATCTGGCCCAATATTCGATTTGCCCGAAATAAGGCCCTTGTGTCGATGCCTGGTAAAACAACCACGTTATCACTTGAGCCTGCAAGCCAGAATCTCTTTCCAGCCCCCAGCCAGTTCTGCTAGCCCATATCAGAAGGATCGCATTTGATTCTGTCTGGTAGGTATCACCATCAAAGATCACCGGCACCTTTCCGGCTGGATTGACCGCACGAAAATCAGGGGTGTGTTGCGCCCCCTCCCGAATATTGATCGGTACAAATTCAAAATCCAATCCAGTTTCAAACAAGAACATCAATATCTTTAGGGTATTTATGGTGTCATATCCGTACAATTTGATCATTGGGTTACGCGCCCCAAGACGGCGGCATAACCGGCGTTTGCGCTAGCAGGGATTTCGTATATTCGTGCTGGGGGTTCTCATAGAGGGCCTCTGTATTGTTGACCTCTTCAATCTTGCCATTTCGCAAAACGGCGGTGTCATCCGCCATTTGCCGCACCACTGCAAGATTATGGCTGATGAACAGGATCGTTAGTCCGAACTTCGCTTGCAGATCCTTTAGCAAATTTAGGATCTCAGCCTGGATCGACACATCCAGCGCGGAGGTTGGCTCGTCGCAAATAAGGAAACGTGGGCGTGCAAGCAACGCTCTGGCGACCGCAATGCGTTGGCGTTGACCACCCGAAAATTGGTGCGGATATTTGGTGATCGCATCCGGCGGCATCCCCACCAAGGATAGCATCGAGGCCGCCATATTTTTACGTTCAGTCGGGTCCTTGATAAAACCGTAGAACCACAATGTTTCGGCTAAAATATCACCCACACGGTGACGAGAATTTAGACTGGAATAGGGGTCTTGGAAAACCATTTGCACCAATTGTCTGGACAGATGATGGCGGCTTCGGGATTTTCCCGCTGGTAGTGCGGCACCGCCCAAATTCATCACTCCTTTTTGGGGCGTCACAAGGCCGGTGATTACTTTTGCCAAAGTTGATTTGCCGGATCCACTTTCCCCTACCAACCCCATGATCGAACCAGGCTTAATGTTCAATGAGACATCATTCAGCGCAACGTAGGTTGGCGGCTTGCAAAATAGCGATGTGCGCGGCCCCTCAAATGCCACCGTAAGGTTTTCTACGCTCAACCCTGTTAGATCATGCCGTTGCCCCTCGAGCAGCCAGCGCTCTGCCATATTGCCCTGCGCCGAGGCTATGCCGTCTTCTTTGGGAACGTGAAAGCGATCAATTTTGCGATCGAGTGGCGGCACTGCGTCTATTAAAGAGATAGTATACGCATTTTTTGGCGTTCCCAAAACCTGCGCTGTTTCACCGGATTCCATTACGTGGCCATTTCGCATAACCGTCACACGATCAGCCACTTGGGCAATTACGCCGATGTCATGGGTGATCAACATAAATGCGATCTGGCGTTCCTGGGCCAAGCGTTGGATGAGGTCTAGGACTTGCGATTGCACCGCAACATCCAAGGCCGTGGTCGGTTCATCTGCGATGATCAAATCGGGATCGGTGCAGATCGCCAACGCGATCACAACCCGTTGTCGCATACCGCCAGAGAATTGATGAGGATAGGCTTTTATGCGCGCAGACGCATCCTGAATTCCAATCTCTTCAAGCAAATCAACAGCCTGTTTTCGGGCGGTAGCTTCACTGACATCTGAATGAGCTTGGATCGTTTCGATCAATTGATCCTCAATCGTCATCAACGGATTCAAACTAGTTTGAGGATCCTGGAAGATCATCGAAATTCTATCGCCACGGAGTTCATGGGCTTGGGCAAATGTGAGCGACTGTAGATCGGTTTCACCCAATGATATGGTTCCTCCCGCAACGTAACCAGGGGATTGAAGCAGGCCAATTACGGCGGCACCAACCGTTGATTTGCCCGCGCCACTTTCACCGACCAGCCCGTGAATTTCACCCGGCTTTATAGTCATATGAACATCTTCAATGGCGGTAAAATCACCAAAGCGGGACGGAAACTTTACGGTTAAGCCTTTGATTGACAGCATCTAACGTAACCTTGGGTTAAAGATGTCACGCAGAAAATCACCTAGAATGTTGATAGACACCACCAAGGCGACAAGGACAATCGTGGGGATCCATAAAATCCACCATTCACCCGACAAAAGAAATTGCATGCCAATTCGGATCAAAGTGCCAAGGCTGGGGCTATCGGCAGGCAGTCCGATACCAAGAAAAGACAAGGTTGCTTCAAGCAAAATCGCAGAGGCTAAATCAACGGTCATGATCACCAAAAGCGGGCCAAGAACATTGGGTAGGATATGAACAAACATCACCCGCGACGGGCGTTGACCCATCATAATTGCGGCATGCACATATTCTTTGTTCATCTCGACAAAAGTCGATGCACGCGCTGTGCGGGCGAAGTTAACCCAGAGTGACATCGCAATGGCGAGTGTCAAAACCGCAACGCGTAAATCTTGCTGGATGGATTGTGGCAACAGCCCCCGCGCAATCCCGTCAATCAACAGGGCGGTCAGGATAGCCGGCAATGCCAATTGCACATCCGCAATTCGCATCACAATGATATCAAATCGTCCGCCGTAATAACCGGCCGCAAGACCAAGTCCCACGCCTAGAAAAGCCGCAATCGCAAGAGCGGATAAGCCGATAATCAAGGAGACACGCGCGCCATATAATATCGACGAGATCATATCACGGCCCTGATCGTCAGTGCCTAACAGGTATTTTGGATTAGCGCCTTCTTGCCATACAGGCGGCAACAATCCGTCAAACAAGCTAAAGGACGCAAGGTCATAAGGGTCTACCAATGCGATCCCAGAAGCGAACACCGCCCCAAAAATGATCACCATAGCCACCGCAGCGGCAATAATTGCCGCGGGGGAATGGACGAACAGCCATAGGCCTTCATATTTTTTCAGGAAGGCCATCATGAACATCTCTAATGCGAAGCCGTGGATCGATAGCAACATAGAGTAGATCGACCACAAGGTTCACCAGAACAAAGAAAAAAGCGATCACCACAAGATAGACGCCCATCACGGGGATATCGACGAACCGGATTGATTCAAGAAACAACAAGCCTAGGCCAGGCCATTGAAACACGCTTTCTGTTACGATCGAAAACGCGATGACACCACCAAATTGCAGTCCGACAATGGTGATCACTGGTACCAGTGTATTCTTCAGGGCATGTTTATAATACAGGCTTCTCATCGGTACACCACGTGCCATACCAAAACGGATATAATCGGATCTCATCACCTCCATCATCTCAGCGCGAACCAGACGCATGGTGAGGGTCAGTTGATAAACACCAAGGGTGATCGCAGGTAAAAGCAGTGCGCGCCATCCATCGATGGTGAATAATGAACTTTGCCAATTGCCAATATGAACCGTACCACCGCGCCCAAAAGTCGGCAGCCAACCCAGTTGCACACCAAAGATAAATATCAACATGATGCCGATGACAAAGGTTGGGATCGAAACGCCAACCAGAGTGGTCATCAAAATAGTTTGGGTCATAACCCCGCGGGAGTTTAACGCTGTATAGACGCCTGCGGGCACGCCCACCATAAGAGAAATTATCAAAGCCACGACGCCCAGTTCAAGCGTTGCAGGAATACGATCGGCGATCATGTTTGCGACAGGTTGGCGGGTCCGGTACGAGAAGCCAAAATCACCCAGCACCATCTCGTGCGTGAAACGTACAAATTGGTAAACAAAAGGATCGTTTAATCCCAGCTCGTCACGCAGACGTTCCTGATCTTCCACCGAGGTTTCAACCCCAGTCATCTGTGTGACGGGGTCTCCGACAAAACGAAATAGGGAAAAAGCTAAAAAGGCGACGGCCGCCATCACAAAGACGGACTGAACGATTCGTTTCAGGATGAAATATACCAACGCCTTTTTGCCTTAAACTTGGGTTAGTTAATTGTAACCCACCGCAACATGAAGAAATTGTCCGCACGTTGTGTCAAGTTTATGTTGTCTTTCGAGGCCCAGATAAGGGGCTGCGTATAAAGTGGGATATAGGCCACCTCTTCCTGTGTGATCGCAACGACCTCATCGACCATAGCCTGACGTGCAGCTGGGTCAATTTCCTGCTGAATGCCCGGCAGCAGCGCGTCAACACGTTGGTTTGAATAGCCACCAAAGTTCCATGATCCCAGTTTCTTTTCAGAATTTGGTGTCGACAATAGGAAGCGGATTGGATGTTCCATATCAAACGTTCCAGGTGACCAGCCAAGCAAATACATATCAAAGGCATCTTCACGCAATTGTGGCCAGTAATCGCGAACTGGGCCAGTGCTGAGTTCGGCATTAAGGCCAACCGCTGCAAACATTGACGCCGCAGCACGGCACAAGGCCTCATCGTTGATGTAGCGATCATTAGGGCATTTCAGGCCAAAGCTAAATCCATCTGGATAACCGGCTTCGGCCAGTAGGACTTTAGCACGCTTAGGATCATATGCCGGACGGGTTGAATTGGCCTCTGAATACCCTGAAATTCCTGCCGGAACCAATTGCGACGCACCGTCAATTTTGCCTCTGAACAGCACTCTGTCGATCGACGCGATATCAATTGCATGCGCTGCGGCCAGACGGACACGTACATCCTGAAATGGATTTTTCCCACTGACGTCAGACGAATACAGAAGCTCTTCGTGTTCATGGCCAAAACCAAACATGATCACACGTGTTTCTTCGCCTTCAAGAACGCGGAAACCGTCGCGACTTTCGACTTGCGCGACATCCTGCAAAGGAATGGGCTGAATAAAATCGATCTCGCCCGATAACAAAGCCGCAAGTCCGGTGGCCGCATTACCAATTGGTGTGAACACAGCTTCGGTGATGTTGTGCTCTACATCACCCCACCATCCGGCATTGGGAACAAGAACAGTTTTAACCCCAGGATCTCGGCTTGCCAATGTGAATGGACCTGTACCGTTCACATTCATCGTCGCAAAGTTTTCCGCGTCACGCGCAGGTAGTGCCGCCCCGTTCGCTTCTGCCCAGCCTTTGTCTAGAATCATGAAGTTCGCGATAGAATCAGGAAACAAAGGGTTTGGATTTTTCGTAACGAAATCGATGGTATAATCATCAATAACACGAACCTCTTTCACCGGCGCGAACCAAGAGCGAACATCCGCAGCTTCGTTTGATGCACGCTCATAGGAGAACATGACATCCTCAGAATTGAACGTCGATCCGTCTTGGAATTTCACACCTTTGCGCAGGTTAAACCGCCAGCCATTTTCACCGTTTAGTGGCTCCCACGATTGCGCTAAAGAGCCTTCGATTGACATACCCTGATTCCGGCGCACAAGGCCTTCATAGATATTGTTCAAGAAAGACAGGACGGGAGCAGAGTTCACTGCATGGGGATCCATCGTCTGAGGATCGGTATTTGATGCCCATCGAAACGTTTCAGCCGATGCGCTGAATGCAACAAGGCTTAACGCTCCGCTGATAAAAGCCAATTTAAGTTTTTTCATGTTTTCCTCCGTTATGATTGAACAGTAGTCGCGTGCTGTCAGACAAACAAGTCCAAGCATCAGCATTCATTTGACGGCTACTTTCTAAGAGATCACTCAGGAACGCCACTCGTTCAGAACTGCGGAAAATAAGAACTGTGTTCTTTCACTAGGTTGCAGACACAGTGGTCAACCCCGGAATCTCTCCCCGCAAACACGCTAAAAAGTGTGTGTGTGGTGTGTTTTTGAATCTCACACGTATAGCGTTAGTTTGCAAAAACTAAGTCATTGATATTATTTTGGAAAGTGGTGCCCGGGGGCGGAATCGAACCACCGACACGAGGATTTTCAATCCACT
>JAFMKS010000083.1 GCA_017852835.1 Paracoccaceae bacterium | reverse complement strand
CTGAACAAAGACGAGCAAGCCATGTTCGACAAATCTGTCGACGCGGTCAAAGGTTTGGTCGAGGCGTGCAAGGGTATCGACCCATCGCTTGCATAAGTGAACCCTGAGCATTCATTCAAAAGCGCGGATCAATGCATCCGCGCTTTTTTGTTTCCTTTAACAATTTTGGGAAAGTTTTATCCAAAATCACAATCATTTTACGACCACAGAACGCGCGCTCCATTAATACACTTTGCGTCGCTTTCACACAATGGGCTGTCAGTCTATGATACATAGACGTGATACTGGTTTCAGAATCTTGAATAGGCGAGATTGCTGAATATTTTGTGATCACACGAAAATAAAGTGTGATCACAAAATCAAATATATGTCGAATTTTTGATAAATCCACTAAAAAACGCTTCCCTTTCGGCGTTGCGATTGAGGTATAGCCTAATCAATCGAAGTAACACGGGACTAAATTTCATGAACATCCATGAATATCAGGCGAAGCAACTTCTTCGCAGCTATGGCGCCCCTGTGTCTGACGGACGTGTTGTCCTAAAGGCAGAGGATGCAAAAACTGCAGCCGGTGAATTGGACGGCCCGCTTTGGGTTGTGAAAGCGCAGATTCACGCAGGTGGTCGCGGAAAAGGCAGCTTTAAAGAAGCAGACGCCGGCGAAAAAGGCGGTGTCCGTCTGACAAAATCAGTCGAAGAAGCCGCAGAAGAAGCCAAAAAGATGCTTGGCCGCACATTGGTCACACACCAAACGGGCCCAGCGGGTAAGCAAGTCAACCGTGTCTACATTGAAGCGGGGTCAGGTATCCAACGTGAATTGTACCTAGCTCTGCTGGTTGATCGTCAAACATCGCGCGTTTCATTCGTATGTTCCACCGAAGGCGGTATGGACATTGAAGAAGTGGCCGCAGCGACACCTGAAAAAATCCTATCCTTCTCGGTTGATCCCGCGACAGGTTTCCAAGCCTACCACGGCCGCCGCATCGCGTTTTCATTGGGCCTAGAGGGCGCACAATTAAAGCAATGCGTTGCATTGATGGGCACGCTTTATCGTGCGTTCATTGAAAAAGACATGGAAATGCTGGAAATCAACCCATTGATCGTTGGGGACGATGGCGCATTGAAAGTGCTGGACGCAAAAGTTGGCTTTGACGGCAATGCAGTCTATCGCCATGCCGATATCGCAGAATTGCGCGATGTCACTGAAGAAGACCCAAAAGAGCTGGAAGCATCGAAGTACGACCTGAACTACATCGCGCTTGACGGTGAAATCGGTTGTATGGTGAACGGCGCAGGCCTTGCGATGGCGACAATGGACATCATCAAATTGTATGGTGCGTCCCCTGCAAACTTCTTGGACGTGGGCGGAAGTGCCACCAAAGAAAAAGTAACCGAAGCGTTTAAAATCATTACATCTGATCCAAAC
The DNA here is from genome assembly GCA_017852835.1 of Paracoccaceae bacterium. Lineage (GTDB taxonomy): Bacteria > Pseudomonadota > Alphaproteobacteria > Rhodobacterales > Rhodobacteraceae > HIMB11. Next base: position 4,864 of record JAFMKS010000083.1, on the reverse strand, counting down.
GTGAAAGGCATTCTTGTGAACATCTTTGGCGGAATTATGCGCTGTGACGTGATCGCAGAAGGCGTGATTGCAGCCGTGAAAGAGGTGGGCCTAAGCGTTCCATTGGTTGTGCGCCTAGAAGGCACCAACGTGGAATTGGGTAAAGAGATCATCAATACATCTGGCCTAGATGTGATCGCAGCAGACAACCTAAAAGACGGTGCCGAGAAAATCGTCAAAGCGGTGAAAGGATAAGATCATGGCCGTACTTGTAAACGAAAATACAAAAGTGATCTGCCAAGGTTTCACCGGGTCTCAGGGGACATTCCACTCTGAACAGGCGATTGCCTATGGCACCAAAATGGTTGGTGGTGTGACACCTGGCAAAGGCGGTCAAACGCACCTTGACCTGCCAGTGTTCAATTCAGTTCACGAAGCAAAGCACGCGACAGAGGCGAACGCGACAGTAATCTATGTACCTCCTCCCTTTGCGGCGGATTCAATCCTTGAAGCGTTGGACGCGGAAATGGAACTGATCGTTTGCATTACCGAGGGCATTCCAGTTTTGGATATGATGAAGGTTAAGCGCGCATTGGTTGACAGCAAATCAGTGCTGATCGGACCAAACTGCCCAGGTGTTATCACGCCAGATGCTTGTAAAATTGGCATTATGCCAGGCCACATTCACCGTCGTGGTTCGGTTGGTGTTGTGTCACGTTCTGGTACATTGACATATGAGGCCGTGAAACAAACATCTGACGTTGGTTTGGGTCAGTCTTCATGTGTTGGTATCGGCGGTGACCCCATCAAAGGCACCGAACACATTGACGTGTTGGAATGGTTCTTGGCGGACGACGAAACCGAAAGCATCATCATGATCGGTGAAATCGGTGGTTCCGCAGAAGAAGAAGCCGCACAGTTCCTAAAGGACGAAGCAAAGCGTGGCCGCAGCAAACCAGTTGCAGGTTTCATCGCAGGTCGCACAGCCCCTCCTGGTCGTCGTATGGGCCACGCAGGCGCGATTGTTGCGGGCGGCAAAGGCGGCGCAGAGGACAAGATCGAAGCCATGAAATCAGCAGGTATCGTCGTTGCGGATAGCCCCGCAACATTGGGCGAAGCCGTGCTAAAGGCCATCGGTTAATTCACGTAAATGTCCTGCCCCGATCCTGTCGGGGCAGGCACGTAAACTAGGGCGGAACAAAACCGTTCATTCGGTTCAGCCAACTGAGGGTACATCATGACCGACCAATCAAATAATGCGCAGTTCCATGCATCATCATTCATGCAGGGTCACAATGCCGAATACCTTGAACAGCTCTATGCACAATATGCCAAGGACCCAAATGCCGTCGATGCGGCATGGGCCGAGTTTTTCCGTGCCATGGGCGATGATGAGGTCTCTGTCAAAGCCGAAGCAGAGGGGCCTTCATGGGCGCGAACGGACTGGCCACAACAGCCAAGCGATGATTGGACAAACGCCCTAACAGGTGAATGGCCCGTGGCTGCGGCAGAGGGCAAATCTGCGAGTAAAAAGATTGCCGATAAAGCCAAAGAAAAAGGCGTCGAGGTTTCGGATGAGGCGATGAAACGCGCCGTCTTGGACAGTATCCGCGCCATCATGTTGATCCGCGCCTATCGCGTGCGTGGGCACTTGGCTGCCGATCTTGATCCCCTTGGCATGCGCGACACCAAAGACGCAGAAGCATCGCTTGATCCAAAGAATTATGGGTTTACAGATGCGGACATGGATCGCCCGATTTTCCTGGACAATGTCTTGGGATTGCAAGTCGCAACGATGCGTCAAATTGTTGATATCGTTCGCCGTACCTATTGCGGTACATTCGCGCTGCAATACATGCATATCTCTGATCCCGAACAATCCGCATGGCTGAAAGAGCGGATCGAAGGGTTTGGCAAAGAAATCACCTTTACCCGCGAAGGGCGTAAGGCGATTTTGAACAAATTGGTTGAAGCCGAAGGTTTTGAAAAATTCCTCCATGTTAAATACATGGGCACCAAGCGTTTCGGCCTGGATGGCGGCGAGGCATTGATCCCCGCATTGGAACAAATCATCAAACGCGGCGGTGCGTTGGGCGTTAAGGATGTTGTCATCGGCATGCCACACCGTGGCCGTTTGTCCGTTTTGGCAAACGTGATGAGCAAACCCTACCGCGCGATTTTCAACGAATTCCAAGGCGGGTCATTCAAACCCGAGGATGTTGATGGTTCGGGCGACGTTAAATATCACCTGGGCGCATCATCTGACCGTGAATTTGATGGCAACAGTGTGCACCTATCGCTGACGGCAAACCCCTCTCACCTAGAGGCGGTGAACCCCGTTGTTTTGGGCAAGGTGCGCGCAAAACAAGAACAGCTAAACGACGAAGATCGCACACAGGTTATGCCACTGTTGTTGCATGGTGATGCGGCCTTTGCGGGTCAGGGTGTTGTTGCGGAATGCTTCGGCCTGTCGGGCTTGGTTGGCCATAAAACTGGCGGCACCATGCATGTGGTTGTAAACAACCAGATCGGCTTTACAACTGCGCCGCATTTCTCGCGTTCTTCCCCGTATCCAACGGACATAGCATTGATGGTTGAGGCCCCGATTTTCCATGTGAATGGGGATGATCCAGAGGCTGTGGTTCACGCGGCCAAGGTTGCGACAGAATTCCGTCAGAAATTCCAAAAGGATGTTGTGATCGATATTTTCTGCTATCGTCGGTTCGGACATAACGAGGGTGATGAACCCATGTTCACCAACCCGATGATGTATAAAAACATCAAGCAGCACAAAACCACATTGGCGCTTTATACAGAACGTCTTGTGCGTGACGGGTTGATCCCCGAGGGCGAGATTGAGGACATGAAAGCCGCGTTTCAGGCCAAAATGAACGATGAGTTCGAGGCAGGGCGCGATTATAAACCCAACAAAGCCGATTGGTTGGATGGCCGCTGGTCACATCTGGATCGTGAAAAGGACGATTACCAACGCGGTCAAACGTCAATCTCTGATGAAACGCTTTCAACTGTTGGTAAGGCGCTGACAACCGCGCCGGAGGGTTTTGCCCTACATAAAACCGTGGCGCGTTTGCTGGAGACAAAATCAAAAATGTTTGAAAGCGGCAAAGGGTTCGATTGGGCCACAGCCGAAGCCTTGGCATTCGGATCCCTGTTGACCGAAGGCTATCCTGTCCGCCTTGCGGGTCAAGACGCAACGCGCGGCACCTTCAGCCAGCGCCATTCAGGCCTGATCAATCAGAAAGATGAAAGCCGCTATTACCCCCTAAACAACATCCGTGAAGGCCAATCCCGTTACGATGTGATTGACTCGATGTTGTCGGAATATGCGGTCTTGGGTTTTGAATATGGCTATTCGCTTTCTGAACCAAATGCCCTGGTAATGTGGGAAGCGCAATTTGGCGATTTCGCCAATGGTGCACAGATCATGTTTGACCAATTCATCAGCTCAGGCGAAAGCAAATGGTTGCGCATGTCAGGTTTGGTAGTCTTGCTGCCACACGGTTTCGAGGGTCAAGGCCCCGAACACTCTTCCGCACGGCTTGAGCGTTTCTTACAAATGTGTGGGCAGGACAACTGGATAGTGGCGAACTGTTCGACGCCTGCAAACTATTTCCACATCCTACGTCGTCAAATCCACAGATCGTTCCGCAAACCCCTGATCCTGATGACGCCAAAATCATTGCTGCGCCATCGTTTGTGTATCTCAGAAGCGGCGGATTTCACCGATGGGTCCAGTTTCCACCGCGTCCTATGGGATGATGCACAAAAAGGAAACTCTGACACGGAATTGGTGGCAGATGATAAAATCAAACGCGTCGTGATGTGTTCGGGTAAGGTGTATTACGATCTTCTTGAAGAACGTGATCGCCGCGGTATTGATGACATTTACCTACTGCGATTTGAACAATTTTATCCATTCCCTGCACTTGCGGCATTGAAAGAACTGGAACGGTTCAAAGATGCAGAAATGGTCTGGTGTCAGGAAGAACCAAAAAACCAAGGCGCATGGACCTTTATGGAACCAAACTTGGAATGGGTTTTGACACGCATGAACGCAAAACATCCACGCCCCGTCTACGCAGGCCGCGCCGCAAGCGCCTCTCCTGCGACAGGCTTGGCCTCAACTCATAAAGCACAACAAGAAGCGCTGATTGATGACGCGCTAACCATTAAAGGGAACTAACCCATGACAGAAGTACGTGTTCCAACACTGGGTGAATCTGTGACAGAAGCAACCGTTGCAACCTGGTTCAAAAAACCAGGCGATGCCGTGGCACAGGACGAAATGCTATGTGAACTTGAAACTGACAAAGTCACGGTCGAGGTTCCAAGCCCTGCCGCAGGCACATTGACCGATATCGTTGCCGCAGAGGGCGAAACCGTGGGTGTTGATGCCCTATTGGCCAACATTAGCGAAGGCGCGGGCGCGGCTGCTCCTGCCCCCGCGGCGACTCCTGCTGCGGCACCTGCGTCTGATGCAGGCGTGGCGGTTGACGTGATGGTCCCAACATTGGGCGAAAGCGTCAGCGAAGCAACCGTTTCCACATGGTTCAAACAGGTCGGCGATACAGTGCAGCAAGATGAAATGCTGTGCGAATTGGAAACAGACAAGGTTTCGGTTGAGGTTCCTGCACCTGCGTCTGGTACCCTAACAGAAATCCTTGCAGCTGAGGGCACAACCGTCGCCGCAGGCGGCAAATTGGCCGTCATGAGCGGTGCAAGCGCATCTGCATCTGCATCTGCAGCAGCACCGGCAGCCGCCGCCGCAACAGCACCCGCAGCGGCAAGCACATCTAAGGATGTCGAAGACAGCCCAGCCGCGAAAAAGGCGATGGCAGAGGCGGGCATTTCCCGTGACGCTGTT
>JAFMKS010000082.1 GCA_017852835.1 Paracoccaceae bacterium | reverse complement strand
TCCTCTGCGCTGCGTTTGAAGATGTATCGCGCGCCCAGAAATCCAAGAGCAAATCCAGACGCCGCACCGATATAATAGCTGCCCATCAATCGGAACGAATAGGCTTGGCCCAGATCAATTTTGATCAAGGCCATGAATAGCAAGCAGGGGATTGCAAAATTTTGGGTATAGGTCATCAATCCATCAACAGCTACGGTTGAAAACACCTTGCGCCAGACGACGGCATATCCCAACCCAACCACAAAGAATACAGGAAGGATCACATCAAGAAGCGCCTGCATTTGGGACTAATCCGCGTATTCGATGACCATGCCGTCAAAGGCAGGTTCGACGTGATCCGGTGTTTCCGCCAGTACGGTTTCATAATCCAAATCAATATGCATATTGGTCAGCACGGCGTTGGGAACACCTGATTTTTCTATCCATTCCAAAGATTGCTCTAGATGCGAATGCGTCGGATGCGGATCGCGCCGCAATGCGTCCAAAACCCAACAATCGGCCCCTGACACCACGTTCCATGCGGCAGCGTTCATCGCAGAAACATCTGGCAGGTACACCAAATCCCTGATCCGAAACCCAAGCGCATTGATGCGGCCGTGCTCCACCCCAAACGGGGTGAAGGTGATGTCGCCACCTGCACCAGTTATGGTGACAGTGCCATCCAATAAATTCAGGTTCAAAATTGGGGGATAGGAACTTCCCTCGGGTTGAATGAAAACGTAACCGAAGCGATCCAACAATGCATCACATGTGGCTTGGTCTGCCCACACATTCACGCGTTCGCGCATGTTGAACACCACCATGCGTAGGTCATCCACACCATGGACATGATCGGCGTGTGAATGCGTATAAATTACGCTGTCCAACGCACCAACGCCTGCATCAATTAACTGTTCGCGCATATCGGGTGATGTGTCGATCAAAACACGTGTGATGCCCTGATCCGTTTCTCGTTCCACCAACATGGAACAGCGGCGGCGTCGATTTTTGGGATTAGTGGGGTCGCAATCCCCCCAATGTCCACCAATACGCGGGACACCACCGGAAGAACCGCAGCCCAGAATATGAAACCTTAGATGCGCGCTCATGTGACGGCCTGCTGTCGGGTAACCTTGGAGAATAGGCGCTCAAAATTCGCCTCAGTCTGGGCTGCGAACTCCGCAAGCTCCATGCCGAACACCTCTGCACCAACCGAGGCTGTATGCATTGAATAGGCGGGTTCGTTGCGTTTCCCACGATGGGGTGGGGGCGCTAAATAGGGGCTATCCGTTTCCACCAGGATACGATCAACGGGGGCTTGCGCAAAAATATCCCTCAAGTCCCCAGATTTTGGGAAGGCAGCAATGCCAGACATTGACAAATAAAACCCCAAATCCAACGCCACTTTGCCCAATTCAGCAGAGGATGAGAAACAATGCATCACGCAGCTATAGGGTTTGTTAGCGTGCCTCTCGCGCAGGATGTGTGCCATGTCATCATCCGCATCACGTGCATGGATGATGAGTGGCAATCCCGTTTCTTGCGCGGCTTGGATGTGAATGCGCAGGCTTTGTTTCTGGGCCTCCGCACTCTCTGCCGTGTAGTGATAATCCAACCCTGTTTCCCCAATTCCAACAAATTTGGGATGCTGGGACAGTGCGACCAACTCATCGACCGATATCATGGGTTCTTTTGCGACGCTCATCGGGTGCACACCTGCCGCATAATATACGGGTTTATGCGCCTCTGCGATCGCGCGCACCTTAGGTTCCTGATGCAGTTTCGTACAAATTGTCACCATACGGTGAACTCCAGCAGCTACCGCGCGTTCAACAACCTCGGAAAGCTCGGTTTCGAAATCAGGAAAATCAAGATGACAGTGACTATCGGTAATGCGGATCATGTAAGGCCCTGTGCGCGTTTTGCGCAATGTTCAATCTTGAATATCATATCTAGGACCAATGCGACGGGGTCAAGGTTCACAGTGCGCCCGTGTTGAAATCTATTAGACAGTTCTTGACACAGTTCTGCCCAATCCTGTGCAGACTGTGGTGTTGGACAAAGTTTTGAGAATATCTCAACTTCGCCCGAATGCACCAATTCAGCAGGAGTATTGCCTGTGGCCCCAAATACGGTCAATCTTGATAGTACGCGGTCAAACATCAAGCCAAGGATGTCTAAATCTTCACTGTTGGTGCGGGCTGTATATTGTTCGGAAAACTTGATTGCGCTGGGGCGATCAATTTTTGGTGCTTGGGCGATAAGGCCCAGTATTTGGTGATAGACGGCTGGCCCGTTATGTTGCGCAAGACGCATCGCCTCACCTGCTGATCCTGCGGAGAGAGTTGATAATGCCCCCATCTCTGCGGCGTCGATCTCGAGTTCTTGAGTTGCCAAAATGGCATCAATATCGACCTGAGATAGCGCGCCTAATCGCAATGTGCGACACCGCGAACGGATCGTCGGCAATAGACGCGACGGTTGGTGCGAAATTAACAGTAAAATTGTGTGTTGTGGCGGTTCCTCTAACACTTTCAACAGTGCATTCGCCGCATTAACATTCATGTCGTCTGCTGCATCTATGATTACGACGCGCCGCCCACCATCTGCTGCAGATAGTGCGAAAAAGGATTTTAGCTTACGAATTTCTTCGATTGTAATTTGCGCTTTGAATAGCTTGCGCTTTGCATCAAACGGGCGGCGCACAATGCTCAATCTGCCTTCTGATCCGGCTTGAATACGGCGCAGTACAGGGTGATGTGGGTCAATATCCAGGGTTTCAATAACCCCGGGCGTATCGCCAAACAGGGATGCTCCCTCTTCCTTGATCGGGGAACACAGCAGATATTTAGCAATGCGCCATGCAAATGTGGCTTTACCGATGCCCTTGGGGCCTGTGATCATCCAAGCATGATGTAGACGCCCTTTGTTTATAGCATCAACGAATGAATCTTCGGCGTTCTGGTGTCCAATCACTGCAAGTGCCTCTGAAGGGTGCTTTGCTCCTTCAATTAAGTCCGAGGTTGGAATGCTGTCATCATCAAGGCTCATAAGTGTCTTTGCACCACACTTAGAACATCTGCCGCAACAACATGGATGTCGCTTAGTCCATCTATAACTCGAAACCGTTCTGAGTATTCTTCTGCTAGGTGCAAAAAGCCGTCACGCATCTTTTCTTGAAGAGAAATGCCAAAATCTTCGAAACGTTCTTCGACTGTGTTTCTAGCCTTAGCGCGGGATAGTCCCAATTTAGGATCCAGATCAATCAAAATGGTCAAATCTGGATCACGCGGGATCATTAGGCTGTGTAGCTCATCGACCAATGTACGCAAATCCCCACGACTTAATCCCTGATACATGCGGGTACTGTCTGCAAAGCGATCACAAATGACAATTTTTCCTGCATCCAGCGCTGGCAAAATTGTTTTTTCCAAATGATCACGACGCGCGGCGGTGAACAATAAAATTTCGCTTTCTGCGGACCATCGATCTGGATCACCCTGCAGTACCAGCGAGCGAATTTCTTCCGCACCGATGGACCCACCTGGTTCACGTGTTAGAACAATATCGTGGCCCAATTCTTCCAACGTCTTGGCTAGTACTTTGGCCTGTGTCGATTTGCCAGAGCCATCTATGCCTTCGAAGGATATGAAGCGCCCTTGCCTCACGAGCCAATCTCGGATTGAGATTTCACCTGAGATACTAACGATTGGCCGGCGGTCAAAACACGTCGAAAAAAGCCACCTCGCGGAACGTTTTCGGCGGCCACCAAGGGAATACGCGTGTCCTCCAAGTCCGGGATTGTCACCACTAAATGTCCAAGGCTATCACCTTTGCTAATGGGGGCTGGAATTGGATTTAGGTATTCAACGTCAAATCGTACTTGGGCATCGCCCAATACGGGAACAAGCGTCGTCAGGCCTTTTGAGAGGGCTAATCCAACATCGGCATTGGACCCATTCCACACAGTTGCGCGAGTGACGACATCACCTGATTTACCAAAACTGCGCGTGGTAAATTGGCGGAAGGCCCAATTTACAATTGCTTCGGCCTCATCCGCACGCTGATTTGTACTGGACAGGCCAGATAAAACAAACACAATGCGACGTTCGCCTTGCTGTGCGGAGCCGACGAGTCCATAGCCAGCTTCTTGGGTGTGGCCCGTTTTCAACCCGTCCGCACCGATGCCCAATCCCAAAAGGGGATTACGATTACGTTTATTGGCGGGCGCGCGCCCATCAAATTTAAATTCACGTTGCGAAAACATGTCATAGTATTCAGGAAAATCTTCGATCAGACGTGTTGCAAGTAGGCCTAAATCACGCATGCTCATTCTATGCATAGGATGCGGCCAACCATTGGAATTTTGAAACGTAGAATTTGTCATGCCCAACTGTTGTGCACGCTGTGTCATCAATTTGGAAAAACCCGCTTCGGTTCCATCAGGTGATAGTGCCTCGGCAATAACTGCACAGGCGTCATTTCCTGATAAAACGATGATACCGCTTAGCAGATCCGCCACAGAGACGCGATCCGTTGTATCCAAAAACATTGTGGATCCCCCATAGGATTCGGCATGTGCCGAGACGGGGAGTTTTTCTTCAAGGCTGAGTTGACCAGCGCGGATGAATTCAAACGCAATATAAAGCGTCATAAGCTTTGACATCGAGGCGGGGGGGAGCGGCGTATCAGCGTTTTTACTCAACAGGACTGTACCAGTGGTCAGGTCGTAGATATACGCAGCTTTTGCGTTCGTCTCGAAGGCTTGGGCACCACCAACGGAAAAAAACCAAAATAGAAGCGTGCAGAGGAGCTTAATTTTTGACAGCATATGCATCAGCAAATCCTGCATCTGTCACTATTTTGAGTATAGCCGCCATCTCTGCCGTCGTTGCAGCAGGGCCCACAATTACGCGCCAGAACGGTTTGTTGTTCATTTTCAGTTCGCTCATTGATGCAGAAAGCCCGTTGGCGGTCATGCTTGAGACCAAACCACGCGCGTTCGACTCGACACTAAAAATACCAATTTGCAGGTATGGCTTACGAAGGCTACTCGGCTTTGGTTTGGGCGTTGGCGCGTCTGCAGCAGCGATCGCCGTTTCTGTGGTTTTTTGGATTGGATCCAAGCTTTCTTCGATAACTTGGTTCTCGACCGTTTCGGCTTCTGGTGTTTCGTCGGGTACTGATCGGCTGCGTAAGGCAACAACCGACACATTGGTTGGCTGTTTTGCTAAAATCCCTAACGCGTCTGCGGCATCAGAAGAAAGTTGCAGGCTTGGTCCAGAAAATTCATGTTTGCGACCGAAAAGAGCACCTATGACAAACTTTCCATTTTGTGGGTTTCGAATGATCACTTTTTCAGGATCTTGTGCGTTCGGATGAGCGACCCAAACACCCCCCAGTGAGGGACGGCCGTCCCATAGACCCGCTTCAGAAATATTTACTACATCAGGTGCTTCGACATCGCGTTTTACCAAATTTGTATCAGTGCTTGGTGTATCGGTTGATGCATTTTCACCCAAATCCAGTCCTACGCATCCCGCCAGTAGGGTAACCAAAATCCCACATCCCGCCCATTTGCTTCCCGTTTTTTGCTTTGTGATCAGCATTTTGCCCCTTTGCTGTCTACCGCTCGTGTTATCTTTTTGTAGAAACTTAACCCTAATTGCGTTTTATGAAAAGCCGCATCATCAAATTGTGCGAAACTTTTCTGACAACAAAATATTGAAATGAATGCAAAGAAGTTATGTGTAACTATCTACTTTCACCCGCGTTTTATAACAGTCTTTTGAAAATTCTTCAAAATTGCACTTTAAGAATCAATTCGCATCCACTAAGCGTAAATCGTCGGAGGAGTGGCAGAGTGGTTGAATGCACCGGTCTTGAAAACCGACGTACGTTAACGCGTACCGTGGGTTCGAATCCCACCTCCTCCGCCATAATCATAAAATTATAATAACAAAATCAATTAGTTGATTTTTTTGTCATGTTCTGGCCCCACAATTGGCCCTTCACTTGGCTGGGAAAATCATTTCTGCATTAGCTTGTAAGAAGGGGTAGGAGGTCAAAAACTCGACCGCTTCAGTTGCTAGTTATCCCGCTCGCACATTTTTTCTGAAAAAGGTTCAAACTAATTAAGCCCATTTACAAGCAATCAGCCAGAGGAAGCCAATCTAGCGCGTTCATTATTTGTGGATAGCCGCCAAAATTGCTTGAAATAAAGTTGAGGTACTTGCAACATTTCGCTGTGCTCAGAATTTATCAGTCACTCGAGGTAACTTGATGAAGCAAGATTATTCTTTGTTAGGACAGTCTGGAAAACAGGCCGTAGCGTCTGGTCTTGCTAACCCACATTGGTTTCGCCCAAGGGTTGATCCTAAAGAAATACGCGAACTAAGTATCAAGCAAGACCTGCGCCCAACT
>JAFMKS010000081.1 GCA_017852835.1 Paracoccaceae bacterium | reverse complement strand
TGGACGAACATTATAGCGATGCACATTTGCGCGATATCCTAAAGCGGACAAAAAATATCGCCGTGGTCGGGGTAAGCCCAAATCCACAACGCCCCAGTTATTTTGTGGCCCGTTATTTGGGGTTAAAGGGGTTTAATGTGATTTCGGTCAATCCAGGGCACGCGGGAAAAGAGCTGTTTGGATCAACCATCCGTGCGTCCCTGTCAGAAATTGATGAACCTATTGATATGGTGGATATTTTCCGCAGGTCAGACGCGGTGCCCCCAATTGTGGATGAGGCGATGGAGCGTTTTTCGGACCTAAAAACCATCTGGATGCAAATTGGCGTGACCCAAGCAGAGGCCGCGGACAAGGCGCGTGCAAAGGGCATTGACGTGATCATGAACCGCTGCCCGAAAATCGAATATCAACGCCTGTTCTGGGAATTGCGGATGGCGGGGTTCAATACGGGTGTGATATCGTCAAAGCTGAGTTAAGCACGATTTCGTGCATGCGATAAAACCTTTGGTACACTACCGTCGGCGATCAACAGTGCTTAGGCAATGAAGCTCCCGACCTCTGGGAAGGGCGTGGGCTGAATCGCACGATTGGTCTTCGCATTCGCTTCGACCGCGCATGATCTGCAAGCTGTTCGATGGGGATCTATCTACAGTGAATTGCCGTTAAAGTATCAGCTTTCAGACAGGTTCAACACCGAACGCTTTGGGTTAGCGATTTAATACAATGCTGTGAGAAACTAACTGATTTTGATGATATGAAATCACCCTCGATAGGCTTTTTCGGCGATGCCTGATTGTCCCTGACGGCGGGCCAATTCGCTTACGACATCACGCCATTCAACGCCACGGGCGTGCAGCATGACCATCAGGTGAAAAATCACATCTGCCGCTTCGCTGGTTAGGGCCGTAGGGTCGTTTTTGACTGCCTCAATAATTGCTTCCACCGCTTCTTCGCCGAATTTTTCGGCGCATTTTTCAGGGCCTTTGGCCATCAATTTAGCGGTCCAGCTTTCCTGAGGGTCGCTGGCGGCGCGGTGTTTTACGGTTTCAAAAAGATCATCTAGGGTCATCAATTCATCCTCATCAGAATTCCCGCGGCTTGCATATGCGCTTTAGCCTCCTGGACAGTATATTCCCCAAAGTGAAAGATAGAGGCCGCCAATACGGCGGATGCACCACCTTGGGTCACACCATCCACCAAATGATCCAAATTGCCAACACCGCCTGATGCAATCACAGGAATAGACACCGCATCTGAGATTGCGCGGGTCATGGGCAGGTTGAACCCTGATTTCGTACCATCACGATCCATAGAAGTTAACAGGATTTCACCCGCACCTTTTTCTGCAATCATTTGCGCAAATTCAACCGCATCAATCCCTGTGGGCTTGCGGCCCCCATGCGTGAACAATTCCCACTTGCCGGGTGACACAGTTTTTGCATCAATCGCACAGACAATGCATTGGCTGCCGAAATGATCGGCGGCCTGACGAACCACATCGGGATTGGCCACAGCGGCGGAATTAAACGAAACCTTATCTGCACCCGCCAACAGAAGGGCGCGCACATCCTCTACCGTGCGTACGCCACCGCCAACGGTTAGGGGGATAAAGCATTGTTCCGCTGTGCGACGCACCATATCAAACATGGTGCCACGGTTTTCATGGGTTGCGTGGATGTCCAAAAAACAAATCTCATCCGCGCCTGCGGCATCATATCGTGCGGCGGCCTCAACCGGATCACCCGCATCGCGCAGACCAACGAAATTCACGCCCTTAACTACGCGGCCATCGGCCACGTCCAAACAGGGGATTAACCGTGTCTTAAGCATTTATCACCTTTAACGCTTCACCCAGATTAATCGCCCCATCATATAGTGCGCGTCCAGAAATGGCACCGTTCAGGGGCGCACCACAAGATTTTAGCGCCTGAAGATCTGCGATTGACGACACACCACCCGAAGCAATCACGGGGATTGAAACCGCATTCGCCAGATCAGCTGTCGCCTGAATATTAGGCCCCTGCATCGCGCCGTCACGGTTGATGTCGGTATAAATGATCGCGGCGACACCCGCATCCTCAAACGATTTGGCCAAATCAGTGACCATCACATTTGTTTCTTCGGCCCAGCCTTTGGTCGCAACTTTGCCATCGCGCGCATCAATGCCCACGGCCACATGCCCGGGGAATGTACGTGCGGCCTCGCGCACCAAATCGGGGTTTTCAACGGCAACGGTGCCCAAAATCACTCGCTGCAACCCTTTGTTCAGCCAGTTTTCGATTGTTGCCATGTCGCGGATGCCGCCGCCCAATTGCGCGGGCACCTTGCACCTAGACAAAATCGCCTCGACAGGAGCGGCGTTCACGGGTTCGCCCTCAAACGCGCCGTTTAGGTCCACCAGATGCAGCCATTCACATCCCGCATCTACAAATTCCCGTGCCTGTGCGGCGGGGTCTGTGTTAAAGACGGTTGATTTGTCCATATCCCCACGCAACAGGCGCACGGCATTGCCATCTTTTAGGTCAATTGCGGGATATAGGATCATGGGACTACCTCATTTCATATGTCGCGGCCTTTTGACATGGGGCGTTGAAAAATGCAACGTGACCTAAAGTGAGGCTTGCTAAAATATCGACTTCACCGCAGTCTACGCTCATAACCTGGGAGGTTGACATGAAAAACACTTTGGTTGCTGCCGCATTCGCTGCGGTTTTGACGGTTCCTGCATTCGCGGATCCTGTCTTTGGCACATGGAAGACTATACCAGATGATAACGGTCGTTTTGGACACATTGAAATAAAACAATGTGGAGACACCATTTGTGGTGAGATGGTCGCAAGTTTTGAGGCAAATGGTAATAAATATAAATCTGACAATTTAGGAAAAAATATTGTTTGGAATATGATGCTAAAGAAAGATGGCAAATACGGCGGTGGCAAAATTTGGAGCCCAGATCGTGACAAAACCTATAGCTCGAAGATGGAGCTGGTTGACGGCGGCAACGGGCTCAAGGTTAAGGGCTGTGTTGCAATCATCTGTCGTGACGGCGGAACATGGACGCGGGTGAAGTAAGTCGTCCCAGAATACCTGCAGTTAAATCGCGGCCTAAACCAAAGCAGAAGGCGCCCTCGCGCCATCTGTAAGTGGTGTATCATTGGAATGATCTTTGACTTGTGCACGATCCTGACCGAAGCTTAGCCCTAAGGACGCCAGGTCAGGAAATTCCCAATAATGTGCAGCCCTTGGGACGCACTTTTTTCTGGGTGGAATTGCAGGCCGATCATGGTGTCGCGGGCTACAACGGCCGTGATATCGCCCGCGTAATCCACGTGTGCGATGCGCTGTTCTGGGGTTGCGACCTGCATCTGATAGGAATGTACGAAATAGGCATGATCGCCCGATTCGATCCCATCAAAAATAGGGTGGGGGTAGTCGATAACTAAATTGTTCCACCCCATATGCGGGATTTTCAATTTGGGATTGGTAGGTGCAATTTTATGCACGGCCCCATCAATCCATCCCAAACCCGGTGTCTGCTTATATTCATGGCCTTCCTTCGCCATTAACTGCATACCCACACAGATCCCCATAAAGGGGCGTGCTTTATGTTCCACCGCGTCACATAGGGCATCATAAATGGCACTGTTGATCAGGGAATCACGACAGGCAGGAAAGGCGCCATCTCCTGGTAAGACCAGACGATCAGCCCGCGCCACCACATCAGGATGGGATGTCACCACTACATCGCCCGCATCCAGTTCAGCGGCCATTTTTTCAAATGCCTTAAGAGCGGAATGTAAATTCCCGCTTTCATAATCAATCAGTGCGGTTAGCATGGCGGATCAAAGCGCCCCTTTGGTTGAGGGCAGGGCCTGCGACATGCGGGGGTCAATTTCAACTGCCTGACGCAAGGCACGCGCCACTGATTTAAACGCCGCCTCGGTGATATGGTGCGAATTTAGGCCATGTAACTTATCAATGTGCAGGGTTAGGCCCGCGTGTGTTGACAGCGCCTGAAAAAATTCACGCACCAACTCGGTATCAAAACCCCCAATTTTCTGCGTTGGCATATCTAAATTGAACACCAAAAACGGACGCGCCGAAATATCCAACGCCGTGCGAACCAATGCATCATCCATCGGCAATAAGCAGCTGCCATAGCGATTGATGCCCTTTTTGTCGCCCACCGCCTGCACAAAGGCCTGACCCAAAGCGATGCCTGTATCCTCAACGGTGTGGTGATCGTCGATGTGATAATCGCCCACGGCGCGAATGGTCATATCGATCAGCGAATGACGCGACAGCTGATCCAGCATGTGATCAAAGAACCCCACACCAGTCTGATTGTCATACTGTCCTGTACCATCTAAATTGATAGTGACCGAAATTTGCGTTTCGGCCGTGTTTCGCGTGATAGTGGCGCTGCGCATAATGTTACTCGTATTTTTAACTGCACTTGGCTTATATTCTTCTTGTCTAGCTAGGCCAAGTCCCAAATCAAATTGCGATGTTATTGCCCAAATCTTGGTGTTTATTGTGCCATGAGCAAATTTTGTGCTTGTTAGACAATCTGCCTAGCGATAGGTTTGCATGGATACTAGTCGAAAAGTAGATTTGATAATCTTCGTACGGGAGGAAGTAATGCGTAATATTATAATCTTAGGAGCTAGCGCAGTCGTTCTGTCCAACGGGATAGCGCGAGCCGGTGGTTATGAGTCTTCAGCCCTATCAACTGCATTCATGTATGAAGATGGTGGATACGTGGAGTTTGCGACAGGTAAACGCGATTACGAAGTCACGGGTAGCAAATATGCCCCGACTGGCAGCGCTTTGAAGGATACATCTGCGATTGCTTATGCATTCAAATTTGATGTTGCTGATCAGGTGTCTTTAGGTGTGGCTAAGTATACTCAAGGTTCTATCCAGCTTGATTATTCCAACGCTGGATCAATCATCGCTGCAGGGCTTCCAGTTGTCGATCTGACGCTAGACGCAAATGTGTTTTTAGCGAAATACCAGTTCAGTGACAAATACAGCGCTATCGCAGGAATAAAACAAACTGTGGTTAAAGATGCCACAGCAAATATTTTTCAGAGTGTTCCTTACGCAGCTTCGAAAATAACTGGAGGAAAAGAAACGGGCACGGTCATCGGCGTCGCGTATGAACGTCCAGATATTGCTCTGCGAGTGGAGCTATTATCCGAGCAAGCGACAGATTTTGAATTGACCACTACAAATGCAAGCATCCCTGGATTGCCGCAAAAGACCAAAGGTTCTGTTCCAGATTATAAAACGCTGACATTTCAGTCTGGAATTGCTGCGGATACGCTGGTGTTTGGATCAATAAGAAAAGCAAATTGGGCAACAAACCAATTATATGTCGCTCCATATGCTACTGCAACGTCAACATTTAAAGATAGCACTACTTATAGTGTCGGGGTCGGACGCAAATTTAATGATACGTGGTCCGGCTCGATCACGTACTCTACTGAAAAGAAGGGTTCAAAAGATTCAACCACACCACTTACCATAACCAATGGATACCAAGGTGTGACAATAGGCGCGAAATATACGAAAGATAACATGTCGGTTTCAGCGGGTTACAACTACACCAAGCTTGGAGATATTGATCTTACTTCGGCTCTAGGTGTGGGTAACTTTAGTGGCAATACGGTCACTGGATTTGGCGTGAAAGTAGCCTATTCGTTCTAGTGATTGAGTAGGTATTTGGTGCGTAGATCGCTTACACCGAGTTAATTCACTGGCTTAGCCGTGAATTTTAAGAATGTATTCTTGTTGCAGGACCCTAAATAATGAGAGTGCATAGTATGCTGAGTAATAGTTGAAGATATTTGATGTCGATAATCGAGATTAGTGAAGGCAATGATACCTATTGCCTATGCGAGACATCCGTACGTTGGAGTGCGGTCGGCTGTTAAGTGATTAACGTCTCGAAGCACACATAATGCACTAACTATCTTAAAATTTTGTATGCATATTTCTAATGAAAGTGACGGGGATTTCTGGGTGGGCAGCTACAACGCCCCATAATCAATGAAATAGACTAATCCATCAAATTTCCTGTTGCATCCTATGACTGAAATTTAGCCACGTGGTAGAGCGTTAGATTTGTGAGGTCCCATCGAAACAAAAACAAGTGTTGATTTGGCTTGTCTTTTAGAAAACTAGTTTCGCATTTGGTTAGAACGATAGTACCGCAAGAGCTTAAGCATTTATTCTGTAAGCCAAGGCGTTGAGATAGTGCATGTGTGGCTCTGAATTCCTAATTATAAACCCAAAAAACAACTTGCCTAAGCAACATATGAGATTAATTTAAAGCATATTTACGGGAGGAAATCACATGATAACTATGGCGAAACTAGCTGCTTCAGCAATTATTGCATCATTTGCAAGCGAAGCG
>JAFMKS010000080.1 GCA_017852835.1 Paracoccaceae bacterium | reverse complement strand
CAATCGTGCCGATGTTACAATGCGGCTTACTGCGATCAAACTTTTCCTTTGCCATGGCTATGTGCGCCTCGTTATTTGGGGGTCGATCAGACCCGGTTAGTTTCCTCGCGGGGATTTATGCGCAAACCGCGAAAAAATCAAGCGTTAGTTGCCCTGAAAACAAGGTTAGGGGGGAATACTACAATAGTGTAAAAATTACTCCGTCATGGCCGCTTCGATTTCTTCGAGCGAGTATTTCTGCACCTCTGTATTTGGATCAAACCACCCTTAGGTCACATGCTGTTCGCGCAACTATGTATCGATCTACTGTGGCGGAAGCAAAAGTTGATAGAGGTTGAACGGGCCTATCGCGCTGCACAATAAAAAAGGACCGCGTGAGGCGGCCCTTTTCATTTCATCTTTTTGCAAATTAGCTAATGGCCGCGGCTTTCACATCCTCGTCGATGTAGGGGACATATTGTTCAAAATTATCGGCAAACATTTGCACCAATTTTGCTGCCTGTGCGTCGTATGCAGCAGGATCATTCCATGTGCTGCGCGGATCAAGAAGCGCTTTGTCAACGCGCGGAACCTCAACAGGAACATCAAAGCCAAAGTTTTCGTCTTTGCGGAACTTCGCATCTGCCAATGATCCATCCAATGCAGCAGTTAGCAGGGCACGCGTTGCCTTGATTGGCATACGTGATCCTGTGCCATATGCACCGCCAGTCCATCCTGTGTTCACCAACCAGCATGTCGCGCCATGCTTGGCGATTTTTTCCCGCAATAGGTTGCCGTATGCTTCTGGCCGGCGCGGCATGAATGGCGCACCAAAACATGTCGAGAATGTTGGTTCAGGTTCTGTCACACCACGTTCTGTGCCTGCAACCTTGGATGTGAAACCAGAAAGGAAGTGGTACATTGCCTGTGCGGGTGTCAGACGTGCGATGGGCGGCAGCACCCCGAATGCATCACACGTCAGCATGATAACGTTTTTTGGATGTCCACCCAATGCGGTGTCCGAGGCGTTCGAGATATAGCCAAGCGGATAGGCGCAACGCATGTTTGCCGTTAGACTGTCATCATAGAAATCCAGTTCAAGCGTTTCGTGATCAAAAACCATGTTTTCTATCACGGTGCCAAATTTGCTGGTTGTTGCGAAAATTTCAGGTTCCGCTTCGGGGTTCAGGTTAATCGTTTTTGCGTAACAGCCACCTTCGAAATTGAACGTGCCACGATCGGACCAACCATGTTCATCATCACCAATCAACACACGTTGAGGATCCGCAGATAGTGTTGTTTTACCTGTACCTGAAAGGCCAAAGAAAACGGCCGTATCAACAGGATTGCCAACCGCATGGTTTGCCGAACAGTGCATCGGCATTATGCCCTTTTCAGGCAGCAAGTAATTCAAAAGAGTAAAGACAGATTTTTTGTTTTCACCTGCGTATTCTGTGCCGCCGATCAAGATTAGCTTTTTGTCAAAGTTCATCGCGATTACAGTTTCGCTGCGGCAGTTATGCTTTTCAGGGTTTGCCTGAAAGCTTGGGCAATTGATGACGGTGAAGTCTGCGATAAAACTGTCAAGTTGCGCGCGCTCTGGACGGCGAAGAAGGTGACGAATAAATAGGTTGTGCCATGCCAATTCTGTGACCATGCGCACGTTGATTGAAACCGTTGGATCAGAGCCGCCAATCAAGTCCTGAACAAAGTAATCACGACCCTTCATATGCTCTATCATGTCTGCATGCAGGGCATCGAACCCCTCGGGTGACATTGCCGCGTTGTTTTCCCACCAGATACTATCTGCAACTGAAGGTGTCTTAACAACATGTTTGTCTTTGGGCGAACGGCCAGTGAACTTGCCAGTTGTTACCAAAAACGCCCCACCCTGTCCCAAGGTGCCTTCATCACGCTTTAGTGCTTCTTGGATGAGTGCAGGCTCTAAATAGTTATAATAGACATTCCCCAGACCGCTGATGCCTTGATCGTCTAGTCGGAACTTCGGGTTGACCCGTCCTGATGTCATTTTATAACTCCTTGTGCCAATTTGGCGATTTTACAAAGTGTGGGGAATTCATGATGAACGTTCCCCGGCTGCGCCCGACGAACGGCGCCCACAAATTCGCTTTAACATGATGCTGATCTGAGTGAACAGGATACTTTTGTCACTGTTAGCGCAAACATTATATGTTAGCGCAAAAGATAGCGATAACATTGTCTCGATCGGAAACTTGATCAATCCGTTTGCGCTAACGCATTGTTAAGGGAAATTTGTTTCAGATGCCGAAAACACACAAAAGACGGATGAAATGCCGAATCGCCTTTATTTATTGATTTTTGGACTAAAAAGCGGGCATACTTGCCGTTAATCATAAGAGCAGTAATGGGTGCGGGTATATCTAAAGTAGCGCTTGTCGTCGTCGAAGACACTGGACCCAGGACTCCAGAGGGTGCACTGGGGGAAGTGTTTCACAGGTTTTATTCTGAACGTCCCGCCAATGATTTTGGGAATAATTCTGAATTGGTGTTGGCAATTTCCAAACAGATTATCGACGCGCATGATGGGGCGATTTGGGCTGAAAGTATTCGTCCAACACAAATGGACGCAACATCTGCGCCGCTTGGCACCCGTTTTGTAGTAGGTTTACCGTTGTGAGCATAAGTGATCGTGAAATTAGGCATTCCACCTGTGTGTCGGTGGATGGTGTTGGTATTTTAATTGTTGGCCCCTCAGGGTCTGGAAAATCGACACTGGCGATGAAGCTGATTGCGCTGGGCGCATTTTTGGTTGGGGATGATCGTTGTCTATTGATTGGAGACGAACGTGGCATAACGGTTGAGCGACCCCCAAACCTGCCCATGGGGATCGAAGCGCGCGGAATTGGAATTTTACGGGCGCCGATGACGGACAATGCGCGACTGGGTTTGATTGTTGATCTGGGCAAAAAGGAAACAGAACGTCTTCCTGAACAGCAAACGGCCAAGATCATGGGGCATGATATTCCGGTGTTTTATGATTACAAACTGGACGCATTTGCGCAAAGTTTGTATATCTTTGCCAGGTACGGGATCGTCAAAGACCTATAGAGGTTTGCATGTCTGAAATGCCGCTAGATGCGCGTGTGAAGCTGGTTATTGTGACTGGGTTGTCCGGTGCTGGGCGGACTACTACGATCAGATGTCTTGAAGATCTTGGGTATGAAACCATTGATAACTTGCCAATTTCGCTTGTATCACGCGTCGTTGCACCGGGTATGCTAGGCGCCAAAATTGCAATTGGCCTAGATACGCGAACACGTGATTTCACGACAAAAGCGGTTTTGGACATGTTAGCAGAGTTATCTGCACACAGCTGGTTGTCGTTGGAGGTTGTTTTTGTCACGGCATCCAACGCGATTTTGGTGCGACGGTTTTCCGAAACGCGACGCCGCCATCCATTGGCCCCTGCTGAAACGCCACATGACGGAATTGACCGGGAACGCGATTTGTTGAACGAAATCCAAGATGCATCAACCGTTGTTTTGAATACATCGGACATGTCGCCCCATGATTTGCGCGCACAAGTGGATCGTTTTTTTAACCGAGGTGGCGAAAGCAAACTTGCGATTATGATCCATTCGTTTTCCTACAAACGCGGCGCGCCCGCAGGAATCGACATGGTATTTGATTGTCGTTTTCTGAATAACCCCTATTGGGATCCGTCCCTAAGGTCCCTAAATGGAAGATCAGATAGTGTGCAACGTTTTGTCCAAAATGACACGCGTTTTGAGGAATTTTTTGCAAAAGTGATGGATTTATCCGTCTTCCTCTTGCCAGCCTATGTGGATGAGGGCAAGACTCATTTTTCAATTGGGTTTGGCTGTACGGGTGGTCAGCATCGTTCAGTTGCCCTAGCGGAAACCGTGGCTAAGGCGCTTGCAAATCATGGTTGGGTGGTGTCAGTACGACACAGAGAGTTAGAGCGCAGGGCAAAAAGATAGCCGTGTGTGGGAATTGAGGGCAAATTTTGATCGGGATCGTGATCGTTGCGCATGGGGGACTTGCCAAAGAATATTTGGCAGCAGTCGAACATGTCGTTGGACGACAGGTTGGCATGGCCTCTGTCGCGATCGAGGCCGAACATAACAGGCGCGAAAAACAGGATCAGATTTGTGCCCTTGCTGATGCGGTTGACACAGGCGATGGTGTTGTGATCGTTACCGACATTTTTGGTGGCAGTCCTTCAAACCTTGCGTTGCCTGCATGTCGGGGGGATGACCGTAAAATTTTATATGGCGTGAATCTGCCTGTTCTTGTGAAGCTTGCCAAATCGCGTCATCTGCCGTTAGAGGCCGCAATCACGGCCTCCATTGACGCGGGACGTAAATACCTAGATAGCATGGACGGTGAATAATGGCAGATAACGTATGAACACTTCTCAGGGGACATTCACCATCGTAAATGAAAAGGGTTTGCACGCGCGTGCATCCGCAAAATTCGTTGATATGGTTGAACAGTTTGACGCCAGCGCAACGATTGAAAAAGACGGTATGGACGCCTGTGGTGACAGTATCATGGGACTGTTGATGTTAGTGGCGTCCAAGGGCACGCAGGTTAATATCAAAACCGAAGGGGTGCAAGCGCAAGAGCTGTTGAACGCCCTTGGCGAACTCATTTCCAATCGCTTTGGTGAAGACCAATAATCATGGTGATAGAGCAAACATCGGATCAGGATAGCGCTGCAGTGGAAGATCAGCCCTATGACGGCCGCAAACTATCCTATGCGACAACCTTCCCAAATCCGTTTCAGCGTAAAACAATTCAGACGATCGAATTTTTGACAGGGAAATGGCGTTTGTTGTCCCGCATTCGTGCGTTTGAGCGTCGTGGCATTCCAAAAGGCCATGCGTTTTTCGCCCAGGCCTTAGATGTCATGGGAATTGATGTGAAAACGCCTGCAGAACAATTGGCCCATATTCCGAAATCTGGTCCCGTGATTATCACGGCCAATCATCCCCATGGTTTGGTGGATGGCATGGTGCTGGCGGAATTGATTGGGCGTGTGCGCAAAGATTATAAAATTTTGACACGTTCGCTTTTGACAGATGTGGATCAGATTGCAGACTTTATGATCCCCGTACCGTTTGACCACGAAGAAGATGCAATCGCCAAAAGCATTGAAATGCGAATGCGCGCGATGGAACATTTGGCAAATGACGGCGTGATCGTGATTTTTCCATCTGGTAAGGTCGCTTCTTCAGACACAATGATGGGACCTGTTGTGGAACGTGAATGGAATCCGTTTACCGCGAAAATGATCCAACGGTCCAATGCCAGTGTGGTTCCTGTCTTTTTTCCGGGCGCAAATTCACGGCTTTATCAGATTGCAAACCAAATTTCCGCAACTTTGCGGCAGGGATTATTGATCCGCGAAGTTGTGATCGCAATGAATAAGCCACAGGCCCCAATCGTACGCGCAGCGATTGATCGTGATGAAATCCAAGAATGGTCTAGTGATCCTCGCGGCTTTATGAAGTGGCTGCGCGCAAAAACAATTGGGACCGCTTGATCCTATCGGGTCGGAATTGGGGTTTCCCCGCGATAATCATAAAAACCGCGTTGGGTTTTGCGACCTAACCATCCCGCTTCCACATATTTCGTCAGCAGGGGACAGGGGCGATATTTCGTATCCGCCAATCCATCATGAAGAACATTCATGATCGCCAAACACGTGTCCAGTCCGATAAAGTCCGCCAGTTCAAGCGGGCCCATTGGATGATTGGCACCCAGTTTCATGGATTGGTCAATTGATTGGACAGATCCCACACCTTCATAGAGTGTATAGACCGCCTCGTTGATCATGGGCATCAGGATGCGGTTCACGATGAACGCGGGAAAGTCTTCGGCGCTTGCTGCAGTTTTTCCAAGTGAATTCACGACCTCTAGACATGAATTATACGTGTCCTGATCTGTAGCAATGCCGCGAATAAGTTCAACCAACTGCATTACAGGCACCGGGTTCATAAAATGGAACCCCATGAATTTTTCGGGTCGGTCCGTGCGGCTGGCCAATCGCGTGATCGAAATTGATGACGTATTAGATGTTAAAATTGTTTCTGGCTTTAAATGCGGTAGCACGCTGTCAAAAATCTTTTGCTTTACGCTTTCATCTTCGGTTGCTGCCTCGATGATTAAATCCGATGTGCCTAATTCTGTTAAATCCAGCGTCGTTTTGATCCGCCCCATTGCGGAGTTGATTTCATCCTCTGAAATCTTTCCACTGCGGAATTGTCGGTCCATGTTTTTTCTGACACGTTCAACTGCGCGGTCCAATGCGTCTTGGTTCACATCATTTAGTAAAACGGAGTAGCCAGACTGTGACAGTACATGAGCAATGCCATTCCCCATTTGACCCGCGCCAATCACACCAACAGTTTGAATCGCCATCAAATCATCCTAA
>JAFMKS010000020.1:18933-34495 GCA_017852835.1 Paracoccaceae bacterium | reverse complement strand
TTCGCGCGAAAATCCAGTGAACACTTCATGCAATGAGGCAAGGTTTCGATCATTTTGATCTAAACGGAATACGCCCGCACCACCATTCCCATAAAGAGGTTTCAGGATGACATCGCCATGCTCTTCCTTGAACGCTTTTATCGTCTCTAGATCGCGTGCAATTGTTGTGGGAGGCGTCAAATCGGGGAAACGCAAAACCAATAGTTTCTCTGGATAATTGCGCACCCAGAACGGATCATTCACCACCAATGTGTCTGGATGGATCAGATCAAGCAAATGTGTGGTCGTGATATAATGCATGTCAAAGGGCGGATCTTGACGCAGCCACACAACATCGAAATCCGCTAAATCCAC
Source organism: Paracoccaceae bacterium (assembly GCA_017852835.1). Classification (GTDB taxonomy): domain Bacteria; phylum Pseudomonadota; class Alphaproteobacteria; order Rhodobacterales; family Rhodobacteraceae; genus HIMB11. The sequence continues at coordinate 34,141 of JAFMKS010000020.1, read as the reverse complement.
CTCTTGCATTTCGGATAGATCAGAATGCTGGCCCTGAACGCGTTTTACCGTGAAATACTGACCACGGGCTGTGACCTTACCCTCTTGGAACGCAAGGTGATCAGGTGTGTAAAAAAACAACTCATGACCTCTCGCTTGTGCCTCTTCGGCGATGCGGAATGTGCTATCTGCGTCGATATTTACGGTTTGGATCGGGTCCATCTGAAATGCAATTTTCATCAATTCCTGCCTTCACTTGTGTTTCGCTATAGATGGCCTGTCCAAAGTGATTTGACAATTACCCAGCGGTTAAAAATCAGCCAACGCATCAGGAATGATCTGAATTTCGCCTTCTTGATCCACTAACGCCGCATCCAGCCGCATTTCAAAATTTTGACCAGACAAATGTTCATCAACAAAAATTTCGGCGGATTGATTGATCCTTGCGATTTGCTGCAAGCTAATCCGGGATGCCGCGATGTCATGCGTGCGTGCGCGCTTCACCTCGACAAACAACACTGTATCATTGCGGTGAAGAGCCAAATCAATTTCACCCGCTGCGCTTTTGAACCGATGTTGCAAAACGCGCCATCCATCGCGTTCATAATGCCGCGCGACTTGAAGTTCAGCGGTGTGCCCAGAGTGATAAGAAACTTTACCCGTCGTCGTTTTTATCAATCGCCAAGGCTCTTTGATAAATCGTGCGCCTTGGTTGTCCTGTTGCCGCCGAAATCATGTCAGCCGCATCTTTTAGGGACATTTTATCCAACGCGCTTCTGATCTGATCATCTATGTCATCTTGGTTAACGAGTGATGAACGGGCACGGTCGATCAACAAAACAATTTCGCCCTTTGGCGGATGCTCTGTTACACTGTACAGCAATTCGTTAAGCGTGCCACGCCGCACTTCTTCGAATTTTTTCGTCAGCTCGCGGGCAAGGGCCGCGCTACGCTCTCCACCCAATGTTAAGGCAGCGTCCTTTAATGTGGCGGCAATGCGTTTTGGCGATTCATAGAATGCCAAAGTTGCTGGAATTTCGGACAACTCAGACAGTTTTGAACACCTTTGCGATTTCGTGTTGGGCAAGAAGCCTTCGAACAAAATTCGATCACTTGGCAATCCCGACAGGGTGAGTGCAGTGATAAAGGCAACTGGTCCTGGGGCCGATGTCACCAGATACCCCGCATCCGCAACTTGTTTGGCCAAATGATATCCAGGATCGGCAATCATAGGCGTGCCCGCCTCTGAACCATAAGCAACTGACTTGCCCTCTTCTAAATACTGCATCACCTTTGGGCGCACCTTTTCACCGTTGTGATCGTGATACGCCAACAAGGGTCGACCGTTTAACGCAATGCCATGAATGTCCATCAATTTTCGCATGCTGCGCGTATCCTCGGCCGTAATCACATCGGCAGATGCTAAAATATCCAATGCGCGCAGCGTAATATCCCGCGCAGTTCCGATAGGTGTTGCAACAAAATATAAACCCGCGGCTAATTTCGATATTTTATGATTCACATCTAGACCCATATATTCATGCGCATTATCGTCCGACCGAGTAAAGAGACTGATCGGGTGCGGGAGATGAAGGTATGATGATGTCTATGACCAAAATTGGCAAGAAAGTCCAAAGCTTTGTCGCGATAAGTGCATTGGCCCTCATGACAGCCTGTGCGCCGACAATGCCAACAGGTCCTAAGGTTGATACATCAAAACCTGTTCCTGTCGCATTATTGGTGCCCCAATCTTCTGACGCGACGGCGCAGATTGCAGCAGATCTGGAAAATGCTGCACGCCTTGCCGCTGCACAATTGGACGATTTGGAAATTGACCTTCGTGTTTATGATACTGTTGGCGATGCAACCGTTGCAGCCAGGGTTGCGCGACAGGCCGTTGATGACGGGGCAAAAATCATAATTGGCCCACTTTATGCCGAGGCCGCAAATGCGGCGGGCACCGCTGTCGCGGACGACGGCGTTAATGTTCTAAGCTTTTCAAACAACACAACCATCGCTGGTGGCAATGTATTCGTGTTGGGCAAAACTTTTGACAACACAGCGCGCCGCATCGTTTCGTTTGCCGCAGAACAAGGCAAAGAACGCGCGATGGTCATTCACTCTGATCGGATCGACGGACAAATGGGCCTAAACGCATTTCAGGGTGCCGCAGCGGACACAAACCTACGGATCGTTTCGGCACAAAGTTTTGAGCTGACCCAAGAAAGTGTGGTGAATACTGTTCCCCTAATCCGTGCGTCTGCCGAAATCGAGGATGTTGACACACTGTTCTTGACTTCCTCATCTGCAGGAGCATTGCCGCTGTTGGCGCAGTTGTTGCCAGAGGCCGGGTTAGATCCTGCGAATGTGCAGTATGTGGGACTAACCCGTTGGGATATCCCACCGCAAACGCTTGAGCTAAACGGTTTGCAAGGCGGTTGGTTTGCGGTTCCTGATCTGACGCGCACTGAAAATTTTTCGACACAATTCCAAGAGCAATTTGGAAATCGTCCCCACCAATTGGCCAGTTTGGCGTTTGATGGGATTGCAGCGATTGGCGCGTTGGCGCAGGCAGGATTTGACGATATCCTGACGCGCGAAGCTTTGACGCAGCCCTCTGGCTTTCAGGGGGTGGACGGGATATTCCGTTTGAAGGATGATGGTACAAACGAACGCGGCTTGGCAATTGCCACAGTCCAAGACAAACAGGTACTAATCATTGACCCCGCTCCACGCTCCTTCGCAATCACAGGATTCTAACGAACTAAACCTAATATGTGACCCGAAATCTATTTTCGATCCAGAGGCGCTAACCTCAATTTTTGAGGACAGCGCGACTGATAAATTGCGTGGTGCACTGGTTGATGCGCTAAAACAGATGCGCAAATCGGGCATGAAACAAATCGCCAATGCGCTGTCCGATACCCCGAACGCAGCCCGTCAGGCGGTGCAAAGTTATGCTTGGTTGACAGATGAACTGGTCAAGTGTGCATGGCGCGCGGCAAATCAAATGCATCCAAATGCCACACCGACCGAGGCAGAACGTCTAAGTGTGATAGCGGTTGGGGGCTATGGTCGTTTTGAAATGGCCCCTTTTTCGGATGTTGATCTGTTATTCTTGACACCTTACAAAATAACACCTTGGGCCGAGAGCGTTATTGAAAGCATGCTCTACATGCTGTGGGACCTGCGCCTAAAAGTTGGCCATTCATCGCGCACCATACGCGATTGTTTGCGCCTAGGTGGTGAGGATTTCACCATTCGCACAGCCATGTTGGAACAACGATATGTCTGTGGCGACACAGGATTGGCCCAAGAGCTTGAAGAAAAACTTTGGTCCGAGTTGTTTGTAGGCAGTGCACGCGAGTTCATTGACGCCAAATTGGGTGAACGCGACACCCGACACGAAAAGCAAGGCCAACGGTATATGGTTGAGCCGAATGTCAAAGAGGGCAAAGGGGGACTGCGTGATCTGCAATCACTCTTTTGGATCACAAAATATGTCTATCGCGTTCAGAATACGGCCAAATTGGTTGATCTTGGCGTGTTCCGCCCAGACGAATACGCGCTGTTTGAAGCGGCTGAAAACTTCCTATGGGCCGCGCGATGCCATTTGCATTTGGTTACAAACCGCGCGGCGGAACAGCTTTCGTTTGATTTGCAGGTCGAGGTGGCCGACCGCATGGGCTATCGCGACCAAAAGGGGCGACGCGGTGTGGAACTGTTCATGCAAGACTATTTCCGTCATGCCACAAAGGTTGGAGATTTGACTCGCATCTTACTGACCTCCCTTGAGGCGGATCACACCAAAGATGCGCCATTGCTTGAACGTATCTTCCGTCGCAAACCCAAGGTGCGCAAGGAGTATGAAGTGATCAACGGCCGTCTTGCCGTTAAAAATCCAGATATCTATTACGCAGATAAATTGAATTTTTTGCGTATTTTTGAAGAGGGCTTACGCACTGGCTTACTCATCCACCCCAATGAAATGCGCATGGTGTCTGCCTCGCTCGATCGCATCGACGATGACATGCGAACAAACCCCGAGGCCCAGCGCATCTTTTTGGATTTACTGCTAAAACACGGCAACCCTGAACGTGCATTACGGCGGATGAATGAGTTGGGCGCACTAGCCGCGTTTATCCCAGAGTTTGAACCCATCGTCGCGATGATGCAGTTTAATATGTATCACAGCTATACGGTGGACGAACATACGATCCAAGTGATCAAAAGCCTTGCGCAGATTGAACGTGCAGAGTTGGAAGAAGAGCTACCCATTGCCAGTTCGATCCTACAGGCAGGCATAAATCGCAAGGTTATCTATGTGGCCCTGCTGTTGCATGATATTGGCAAGGGGCGCAGCGAAGATCACTCAATCCTGGGGGCAAAAATCGCGCGCAAGGTTGCACCGCGGCTTGGCCTGTCTCAGGAAGAAGTGGACACCGTCGAATGGCTGGTCCGCTATCATCTGTTGATGTCGGATATGGCGCAAAAACGTGACATCGCCGATCCGCGCACAGTACGGGATTTTGCCAAGGCTGTTCAAACCACCGAACGTTTGGATCTGCTGACCATTTTGACGGTGTGCGATATTCGCGGCGTTGGCCCAAACACTTGGAACAATTGGAAGGCCACATTGATCCGCGCACTTTATGCCGAAACACGGCGCGCGCTGGAAGACGGGCTTGAAGCCGTCAATCGCAAGAACCGCAGCAATGAGGCGAAAAAATTCCTGGAAGGTGCGCTGAAAGATTGGAACAAAGGCGAAATTCAAGAAGAGCTTGGGCGCCACTATGAACCCTATTGGCAGGGCTTGCCCGACAAGACGCATGTTGTTTTTGCAAATCTGCTGCGCAATTTGGGGGCGGATGAAATCCGTTTGGATGTCCACCCTGACACGGATCGTGATGCAACACGCATTTGTTTTGCCCTGCATGATCACCCAGGTATCTTTTCCCGTCTTGCAGGTGCGCTGACATTGGTCGGTGCAAACGTTGTCGATGCGCGGACCTATACAACCAAAGACGGCTATGCCACTGCCGCATTTTGGGTCCAGGACAGCGATGGAGAGGCCTATGATCTGTCCCGCCTGTCCCGCCTGCGCAATATGATCGAACGTACGCTAAAGGGCGAGGTCGTGACGCGCGACGCCGTGCATGAAAAGGACAAATTCAAAAAGCGCGAAAAGGCATTCAAAGTGTCAACCTCGGTCACCTTCGACAATGATGGGTCTGACATATACACCATCATCGAGGTGGATACACGCGACCGCCCGGGTTTGTTGTTTGATCTGACGCGCACGCTTGCGAACCTAAACGTTTATATTGCCTCTGCCGTGGTCGCGACCTACGGTGAGCAAGTCGTTGATAGTTTTTATGTAAAAGACATGTTTGGTCTGAAATTCTATAGCGACAGCAAACAACGCACCCTTGAACGTCAACTCACCGAGGCGATCAGCAAAGGGGTAGAGCGGGCAGAGGGATAAAGCATGCTGCGCAATGTGATGACCGTGGGGTTTTGGACCCTGATGAGCCGCATCTTGGGGATGTTGCGAGAGGTCATGTTGTATGCGCTGATCGGGGCAGGCCCCGTCCTGGATGCGTTTATAGCGGCGTTTCGCCTACCAAATATGTTCCGCCGATTTACGGCCGAAGGGGCATTTAACGCAGCCTTTGTTCCGATGTTTTCAAAACGTATCGAGGCGGACGATAATCCCATCGGATTTGCAAATCAGGCGATGGGTAGCCTCAGCTTTGTTTTGTTGATCCTGACCGCATTTGCCATGATTTTCATGCCGCTGTTTATTTGGGCCTCGGCCAGTGGATTTGCGGATGATCCACGCTTTGACCTTAGCGTTGATTACGCCCGTGTGATGTTTCCCTATATCTTGTTCGTCAGCTTGGCCGCGTTGATTTCAGGTGCATTGAACAGCGTTGGAAAATTTGCCGTGGCTGCCGCCGCACCTGTTTTATTAAATATCATCATACTAGCGGCTCTCGGCACATCTTGGGTAATTGGTGGATCTGCAATCACGTTCCTGATCTGGTCCGTACCCGCCGCAGGTATCCTGCAATTGGGTCTAGTTTGGTATCACGCCCGACAAAGCGGGTTGAAACTAACATTAGCGCGGCCGCGATTTTCGACCGAAATGAAACACCTGTTGATCGTTGCGACACCTGCCGCGCTGGCCAATGGGGTAGTGCAAATCAATCTGCTGGTCGGTCAGTTGGTATCCAGTCAACAGGTTGGCGCGATCAGTTGGCTGTATGGTGCGGATCGCCTTTATCAATTACCCCTTGGTGTGGTCGGAATTGCAGTGGGCATTGTTTTGTTACCCGAACTATCACGGCACCTAAAATCGGGGGATGAAGGTGCTGCAAAAGAGGCATTATCAAACGGCGCATTCTTCACCGCAGCGCTTAGTTTTCCTGCAACGATTGCCTTGTTCGTTATCCCACTACCCTTGGCCGCGGCCCTTTATGGGTATGGACAAAATACAATTGCCGATGTTCAGGCCATCGCGCTTGCCACGGCGATCTATGCACTTGGGTTGCCCGCCTTCATGCTACAAAAACTACAGCAACCCCTGTTTTTTGCCCGTGAAGATACCAAAACACCGTTTCGTTGGGCGGTTGTTTCGATGGTGCTAAATGCCATCGTGGCGATTGGGCTTTGGCCTGCTCTTGGGTGGTTGTCCCCTGCGATTGCAACCGTAGTTTCATCTTGGGCAATGGTTGGGCTGCTGCATATATCATCGCGCGCATTCGGCGATGTGGCGCGTGTGAAATCAGAGACGATATCAAAAATTGGACGTGTAGCGATTGCGTCAATCGCGATGGGCGTTGTCCTCGGCGCTGCGCAATTTAGCGCAGGTGGTTATTTCACAAATGGAGTCACGCAGTTTATCTGGGCTCTCATCCTCGTAGTCATAGGGGCAGCTGCATACATCATTTTTGCACGCTTCTGCGGAGCGTTTCGTTTACGCGAATTACGCAGCGCGATGCGGCGATAGTGTGACGTCAATCGCGTCTGATAACGTTTAAAATGCGCTGAAAGCCACCGGGCGCTACGAAAAAACAGATCAGAAACCCGATGACAGCACCCGATAATTCGGCGACCCACACCCAAGTGTTCCCAAAGCTAAAGGCAAACACAATTTGAATACCAATCAGAAATCCTATGAGTGAAAACGCCTGGAGCGAAGGCTGTCCCGCAGCGCGAAAGGCCACCCAACGCAGAAATGCATGTGCGCCCAACAATCCATAAACACCCGTAAACATCCCAAACAGAACAGGCCCAGTTGGCACCAACAATGAATACATCAAGGCCCCACCGATTGCGGACCCAATGAATACGATCAGCGTGGCCACATTGCTGAACACACCGCCCACAAATTTGCCCATCGCTAGCAGCAGTGCACAACTGATGGCGGTGCCAACAGAACTGCCGTGGATAAAGGTGAATGAAACATAGCGTTTCAGTTCAAACCAACTGAAAACGCCCGTTTCGATTTGCGTGTTCAATGCCGCGGGGAAGAGGCCAAATTGGTTGATCAACCCATAGCGCATGCCCAAACCATAACGGTTTCCCAACATCCCCTGTTCGCCCAAAACGATAAACCCCTCGATCCCAACAACCAGTAGGAACAGGGCCATGATGACCGAGGGCATTTCGTTTAAAATCGGTTGGTTTTGTTGTTCTAACATTCTGAGCCCTTGCTTTTGGTTGACGCTCTTACCCGCAATGGGTAAGCGGTTTTCAACATAAGTTCCAGACGGAGAATAAAAAATGACGGATGCGGTCCAAACGCCATCCAATGGTGATTTCACAAAGCGCGTTTTTTCTGGTGTTCAGCCCACCGGAGCGTTGACGCTTGGGAATTACTTGGGTGCATTGAAACGTTTTGTTGATATGCAAAACGAAGATTACGAAACAATTTATTGTATTGTTGATTTGCACGCCATCACCACCTGGCAAGATCCCAAAACACTGCGCGATCAGGTCCGTGAAATTGCGGCATCCTATTTGGCATCTGGATTGGATCCTGCGAAATCCATCATCTTTAATCAGGCGGCGGTAGAAGAACATGCACAACTTGCGTGGGTGTTTAACTGCGTGGCCCGTATGGGATGGATGCAGCGCATGACCCAGTTCAAGGATAAGGCGGGCAAAAACGCCCAGAATGCCTCGGTCGGGTTGTTTACCTATCCTACGCTGATGGCTGCGGACATATTGCTCTATCACGCGACACATGTGCCTGTCGGGGATGATCAAAAACAGCATTTGGAACTGACACGCGACATCGCAACCAAGTTCAACCATGACTTTGGTCAGGACTTTTTCCCAATCACCCAACCTGTGATTGGCGGTCCAGCGGCGCGTGTGATGAGTCTGCGCGATGGCAGCAAGAAGATGTCGAAATCTGATCCCAGCGATCTAAGCCGGATCAACATGGCGGATGATGCAGACACCATTGCGCAGAAAATCCGCAAGGCGAAAACAGACCCCGAGGCGCTGCCTTCGGAAGAGGCAGGGTTAGAAGGACGCGCAGAGGCGCGCAATTTGGTTGCGATCTATGCTGCGCTGGCGGATGAGAGCGTTGAAAAGGTGCTAACAGAGGTGGGCGGAAAACAGTTTTCGGAATTCAAACCCATGCTGGTTGAACGTGCTGTTGAAAAACTTTCTCCCATTTCTGCGGAAATGCGTCGGTTGTTGAATGACAAATCCGAAATTGATCGTGTGTTAGAAGGCGGCGCGGAGCGTGCGCGCGCCATTGCGGCACCTATTTTGAAACACACATATGAAATTGTTGGCCTAAAGTAACCAAGGCCACAGACATTCGGGTCAGGGCATGTTGCAGAATGCCTTGACCCAAACACAGAGTTGAACCACACTCTGTTTGATCAGATTTGACCGATTAGCCAACATCAGGAGCGGATCTTGCGGAAATTTATGGTCGTCCTTGACGATAGCAAAGAATGTCTGAATGCGATGCGATTTGCCGCGATGCGGGCGGCGAACTCTGGGGGTGGTGTCACAATCTTGTCTGTGATCAGCCCCGACGAATTCAATCACTGGATCGGCGTCAGCGACATTATGCGCGAAGAAGCACGCGAGCGTATCGAAGTCCATTTCGAAGTCTTTGCAAAATGGATGCGTGATCGCAAAAATATTGAACCTGAATTGGTAATCCGCGAGGGCGAGGTCGTGTCAGAAATTTTGGCGCAGATCCAATCCGATCCTGAAATTGGGGTTCTGGTTCTGGGTGCTGGTTTGGATAAAAAGGGGCCTGGCCCCCTAGTCACCCAAATGTCCAAAAATGCAGGGACGCTGCCAATCCCCGTGACGATTGTGCCTGGGTCGCTGACCAAAGAACAGCTTGAGCTGATAACATAGCCTCCGCAAAAACTGATATTTCCGACGCGCTGTAATCTTGACTTATCTGGTCAGGAAAGCCATATTTAAAACAATTCTAAATTGGAGAGCGTGATGTTCATTCAAACCGAAACGACCCCGAACCCAGCCACATTGAAGTTCCTTCCTGGACTTAGCGTAATGGACGAAGGCACGGCGGATTATCAAAACGCAGATGATGCGGGAAACTCTCCTCTTGCACAGCGCTTATTTGCGGTTGCGGGTGTACGTGGCGTGTTCTTGGGGCGTGATTTTGTGACAATCACCAAAGACGAAGCGACCGATTGGGATCATGCGAAACCTGCCCTACTAGGCGCAATCATGGAACATTTCCAGTCTGGCCAACCGGTGATTCAGGGTGATCAGGCGGCCGACCATGGCACACAGCACAGCGAAGAAGACGCCGGTATCGTATCGCAAATCAAAGAATTGCTGGATTCTCGTGTTCGCCCTGCTGTCGCCCAAGATGGGGGTGACATTACGTTCCACGGATTTGAACGCGGCGTGGTGTACCTTCAGATGAAAGGCGCATGTGCAGGGTGTCCATCCTCAACCATGACGCTGAAAATGGGCATTGAAAACCTACTGCGCCACTATATCCCAGAGGTGACCGAGGTCCGTCCTGTTGGCCTCTGACACAGTTGTCCTTGCCTTTGACACATCTGGTCCGTTTTGTGCGGCGGCTGTTCTGATAAATGGTGAATTCACGGCCTGCCGAGCCGATGAAATGGCACGCGGCCAAGCCGAAGCAATCATGGACATCATTGTGGATGTTTTAAACACCTCTGGCGTCACCTTGCAGGATGTGTCGCGGATTGGTGTGGGGACTGGTCCCGGGAATTTCACAGGCATTCGCATTTCAGTATCCGCAGCGCGTGGTTTTGCCCTGTCTCTTGGAATTCCTGCGATTGGCGTGAATGGGTTTGATGCAACGCTTTATGGACAAAGCGATGAGGCGGTCGCGTGCTTGCCCGCGATCCGCGATCAGATATATTTTTCGGGTCATGGTCTGGACGCTCAATTAGCTGATCGTGATCAGGCCGCACAGCTTGGCCGCTCTCTAATTGACCGCCCCGATCCAGCGCAACTGGTCAAAAATATCGCACGTATCGCAGAAAACGCAGATCGGTTTGATCGCCCCGTCCCGATGTATGTCAAACCAGCAAATGCAGCGCCCGCACGCGATTTACCCCCAAAGGTGTTAGATGACGCCAGCTGAGATGGCACAACTTCACCGCGCAGAGCCAACTGGACAGCGCGCATGGAGTGAAGCTGAATTTTCTGCAATGCTGTCCGCAAGTAATGCGTTATCCGTCACTTGCGACGCAGGGTTCGCAGTGGGTCAAGTCATTATGGATGAAGCCGAACTCTTTCTGATCATCACAATACCTGAACATCGCAAGCAGGGGGTTGGGCGCCGTATTTTGGCAACGTTTGAACAACAGGCGTTTCAAAACGCGGTTCGACGTATCATTTTAGAGGTCGCGGATACGAATACAGCGGCTCGTGCACTCTATTCCGCAAACGGGTATCAACAGATCGCAGTGCGAAAAAACTATTATATCTTCCCCGACGGAAGCCATGCTGATGCAATCATCATGGAAAAACACCTGCAAAAAACAGCTGAAAACACAGAATAAATTTTTCTGTTTTCCACAGGAATTTGTGAAAAACCAGTTGACGATTTGACCATTCAACGGCCTTAATACTGCATGGAACAACGCAGAGGTGCCTGCGTTCTCAACCGGGAGAAATATCATGAGCATGATGAGTAAAATTTTAGGCGCAACAGCTGCATTCGCGCTAAGCGCAGGGGCCGCATTGGCAGAACCCGCGCTAATCTTTGACCTAGGCGGTAAATTTGACAAATCATTCAACGAAGCTGCGTTTAACGGCGCAACACGTTGGGCCGAAGAAACAGGTGGATCATTCCGCGAAATCGAACTGCAATCAGAGGCACAGCGTGAACAAGCGCTACGTCGTTTTGCCGAAGCAGGCGCAAACCCAATCGTTATGGCGGGCTTTGCTTTTGCAACGGCATTGGATTCTGTTGCCGCAGACTACCCAGACACGAAATTCGCAATCATCGACATGGTTGTTGACAAACCAAACGTGCGTTCAGTGGTCTTTAACGAACACGAAGGATCGTACCTTGTTGGTATGATGGCGGCGCAGGCATCAAAATCGGGTACCGTTGGATTTATCGGTGGAATGGACATCCCATTGATCCGCAAATTCGCATGCGGATACGTCCAAGGTGTAAAAGCGGTTAACCCGAGCGCGACAGTCATTCAAAACATGACAGGAACAACACCAGCGGCATGGAACGATCCACTAAAAGGATCTGAATTGACCAAAGCACAAATCGCACAAGGTGCGGATGTTGTGTACGCAGCGGCGGGTGGCACAGGCGTTGGCGTTCTACAAACAGCCGCGGACGAAGGCATTTTGTCAATCGGTGTGGACAGCAACCAAAACTACATGCACCCAGGCAAGGTTTTGACATCTATGTTGAAGCGCGTTGATAACGCTGTTTACGATGCGTTCACACAAGGCGCAAACCTTGAAACAGGGTTCAACGTAATGGGCCTTGCTAACGGAGGTGTTGGCTATGCACTTGACGAGCACAACGCATCATTGGTCAGCGCAGACATGCAAGCTTCTGTAGATGCAGCAGCAGGACAAATCGCATCAGGCGCATTGTCAGTGCATGATTATATGTCAGACAATGCCTGCCCAGTCGAATAAACACGATGGACAATGCAAACACAGCGGGGCGGCAGGAAACTGCCGCCCCAGCCATTGAGCTTCGCGGCATTTCCAAAGCCTTTGGCCCAGTTCAAGCGAACAAAGATATTTCAATCCGCGTCATGCCTGGCACGATCCACGGGATCATTGGCGAAAACGGTGCGGGCAAATCGACGTTAATGTCGATCCTTTTTGGTTATTACAAAGCCGATGCTGGTGAAATTTTCATCAGCGGTCAAAAAACACAAATACCCGATAGTCAGGCAGCAATCGCTGCAGGCATCGGAATGGTATTTCAACACTTCAAATTGGTGCAAAATTTCACAGTTCTGGAAAACGTTATCTTAGGTGCCGAGGACGGCGCCCTTCTGAATACATCCCTTCGCAATGCGCGCGCAACATTGCGCCAATTGGCCCAAGAATACGAGCTTGAGGTTGATCCAGATGCTGTGATCGAGGATTTGTCTGTTGGGCACCAACAGCGTGTCGAAATCCTAAAAGCGTTGTATCGCCAAGCCGAAATCCTAATCCTGGACGAACCAACAGGCGTCTTAACCCCCTCTGAGGCCGATCAACTTTTCCGTATCCTGCGTCGCCTTCGGGAAGAGGGGAAAACAATCATCCTAATAACGCATAAACTGCGTGAAATTATGGACATCACCGATACCGTATCCGTAATGCGACGTGGGGAAATGACAGCAACGGTGAAAACCAGCGAAACCAACCCCCAAGAATTGGCTGAACTTATGGTCGGGCGCAAAGTTTTGTTGCGCATCGAAAAAGCGCCTGCGCAGCCCAAAGACGTGGTTTTAGAAATCGAAAATCTGCGCGTTATCGACGATGCGGGCGTTGAGCGCATTAAGGGGATCAACCTGAATTTGCGTGCCGGTGAAGTGCTGGGAATTGCGGGTGTCGCAGGCAATGGGCAATCGGAATTACTTGAGGTGTTGGGCGGATATCAACCTGCCAGTGGCAAAATCACCATGAACGGACAGGAAATCGACCTAACAGGTAAGAAATCAGACGGTCAATCCCGCCGCGCCCGCGGCATTGCCCATGTTCCAGAAGATCGACAAAGCGAAGGTTTGATCATGGATTATACCGCGTGGGAAAACGTTGTCTTTGGCTATCATGGGGATCCACGATTCCAATCGGGCCTGTTCATGAACAATGCCGCGATCAAGGAAGATGCGACAGGCAAGATGGAACGTTTTGACGTGCGTCCGCCCAATCCACGATTGATGGCCAAAAATTTCTCTGGTGGAAACCAGCAAAAAATCGTTGTGGCCCGCGAAATTGAACGGGATCCAGATATTTTATTGGTGGGCCAACCTACACGCGGTGTTGATATTGGTGCCATCGAATTCATTCACAAACAAATCATTGCGCTGCGGGATCGTGGCAAAGCGATCTTGCTCGTCTCTGTTGAATTGGATGAGGTCCTATCGCTGTCCGATCGGATCGCAGTCATGTTTGATGGTCAAATCATGGGCGAACGCCTGCCACAAAATACGGATGAGCGCGAAGTGGGGCTGTTAATGGCCGGCGTAACAGAGGAGGCAAGCTGATGCAAAAAATGCCAGTCTGGGCCGATGTCATTCTAATTCCGCTTGTGTCGCTTTTGCTTGCGGCCTTGCTATCCGCCGCTGTCATCGTGGGGATTGGAGAAGACCCCCAAGCCGCGCTGAAACTGATGATTTCTGGTGCGCTTGGATCAACCTATGGATGGGGTTACACGCTTTATTATGCGACAAACTTTATCTTTACGGGTTTGGCCGTTTCTGTCGCCTTTCACGCGAAACTGTTCAACATCGGTGGCGAAGGTCAGGCGATGTTGGGCGGCCTTGGTGTCGCGCTCGTAGCGCTTTATATCCCATGGCCACATTGGAGTTTTGCGCTGATCGGTTGCACCATTGGGGCCGCATTGCTTGGGGCCGCATGGGCCTATATTCCGGCGATTTTGCAGGCAAAACGTGGATCACACATCGTGATCACCACGATCATGTTCAACTTCATTGCCTTTGCCTTGCTAAATTATTTGTTGGTAAACGTTATGCGTCCTGCGGGGTCTATGGACCCAGCAACGGCAAGTTTTCCTGAGGCCACGCATCTGCCGACTCTGCATATGTTGCTAGAACCCTTGGGCATCAAATTTTCCAAGGCTGCGCCTGCGAATGTCAGTTTAGTTTTCGCCCTATTGGCGGCTGTTTTTGTGTGGCTCCTGATTTGGCGTACGCGTTTGGGCTATGAAATCCGCGCGTTTGGGCATTCAGAGTCGGCCGCACGATACGCGGGAATAAATCCAGTTCGGATCACTGTGATCGCGATGATGGTTTCAGGCGCCCTTGCAGGTATGATGTCGCTGAACACAACCATGGGCGAAGGTGAACGGTTGATCCTGAATTCGACCGAGGGTGCAGGGTTTATTGGGATTGCTGTCGCACTGATGGGTCGCAGCCATCCTGTTGGTGTTGTCGTTGCCTCCATCCTTTTTGGCTTTCTCTATCAAGGCGGGGCGGAATTAGCTCTATGGACAAGTATCCCACGCGACTTGATTGTCGTCATTCAGGCATTGGTCATTCTGTTTACAGGTGCGCTGGATAACATGGTGCGTATGCCACTGGAACGTTTGTTCCTCATGTTTGGCCGCAAGGAGGGTTAAAGGATGTTTGATGTTTTAACCGATCTGCTGACCGTCCTTGATTCAACCATGCGCCTATCCACGCCACTGTTGTTGGCTTGTCTGGCGGGATTATTTTCTGAGCGGGCTGGAATTTTCGACATTGGACTCGAGGGCAAAATGCTGGCCGCGGCCTTCTTTTCTGCGGCCTTTGCCTATGTCACGGGAAATGTTTGGTTGGGGTTGGCCGCGGGGATCGGTGCGTCGATGCTATTATCCCTACTCCATGGTGTGGCGTCGATCACGTTCCGCGGAAATCAACTTATCTCGGGTGTTGCGATCAACTTTCTTGCGGCGGGTATGACCGTATTGATCGCCCAAAGTTGGTTTAAACAAGGGGGCCGTACGCCTGCGCTGCTAAGTGGCGGTCGCTTTGAAAACATAACT
>JAFMKS010000020.1:0-18624 GCA_017852835.1 Paracoccaceae bacterium | reverse complement strand
GCAGGACGCGGATATATCGCCTTGGCCGCCCTAATCTTTGCCAAGTGGCGTCCGTGGTATGCGCTGTCGTCTTGCTTATTGTTTGGCTTCTTACAGGCGGTGGCTCTGCGCCCAGACTTGATCAAAGGGTATCTTGGCTTTGAGGTTCAGGTACAATTACTGGACGCTCTACCCTATATTTTGACGGTCGTTATCCTTGCTGGTTTTGTAGGGAAAGCGATCCCGCCACGTGCAGGCGGCGAACCTTATGTGAAAGAACGATAAATTTTTGCACTCTCTTGGGCCTTTCCGGCCCTTGAGGGCTTGCAATTTTTAAATGTCTTGCGCTAGGGATGCTCATGCAAATCTATCTGCCAATTGCCGAAGTATCTGTGAACATCTTTCTCCTTCTCGGACTGGGGGGAATTGTTGGTGTTTTGTCAGGTATGTTTGGAGTTGGCGGCGGCTTTCTGATGACGCCACTTTTGTTCTTTATCGGCATCCCACCTGCTGTAGCTGTCGCGACAGAGGCGAACCAAATTGTTGCGTCCTCCTTCTCGGGCGTGCTGGCCCATTTCAGGCGAAAAACCGTCGATTTCAAAATGGGAACGGTGCTGTTGATCGGCGGTCTGACGGGGGCCGCAGTGGGTGTTGTGATATTCAACTACCTGAAGGCGCAGGGGCAAGTCGATTTGTTGGTCAAGCTGTGCTATGTTGTCTTTTTGGGCGTTATCGGTTCGCTGATGTTTGTAGAAAGCCTGAATGCGCTTCGCAAATCGCGCAAAAAAGCAACCGTTACAACCACACGCCGTCAGCGCGGTTGGATGCAAGCCCTGCCATTCAAAACTCGTTTCCGCACTTCTGGTCTTTATATCTCGGTATTGCCGCCTTTGGTTGTGGGACTGTTCGTTGGAATCCTATCCGCAATTATGGGTGTTGGGGGTGGTTTCATCATGGTGCCTGCGATGATTTATTTGCTGGGTATGCCGACCAAGGTCGTTGTGGGAACATCCCTATTCCAAATCATTTTCGTCACGGGTTTTACAACTCTGTTACACGCAACAACGAACTATACCGTGGATATGGCGCTGGCTGTATTGTTGTTGGTGGGCGGTGTAATTGGCGCACAAATTGGCACGCAAATCGGTACCCGCCTGCGAGCAGAACAACTGCGTATTTTGCTGGCAATGATGGTTTTGGCAGTCTGCTTTAAACTGGCCTTGGACCTATTGATTGAACCAAGTGAACTTTATTCCATTGGCGCAGCAGGGGGTCATTAATGCGCATTTTGGCCCTAATCCTTTGCATTATCCCACTCTTCGCCTCTGGCGAAGAAATCGTATTGGGGATGAGCCAGGATGAAGTAGCTATCACCGCCACATTTGATGGATCAAACATCCTTGTCTTTGGGGCTATTAAACGCGAAAGCGCCATTCCAGAGGGGGAACTGGGAGTCATCGTTACGATTGCCGGCCCATCAGAACCCGTTGCAGTACACCGCAAGGAACGCAGATTTGGCATTTGGGTGAACACAGACACCGTCGAAGTTGATGCCGCGCCTAGCTTTTATGCGATTGCAACCAGCGCACCAATGGATCGTATCCTGAAAGATACCGAAGATTTGCGTCACCAGATTTCCATTGAACGCGCAATCCGCTCGGTTGGTGCGCCCATGACAATCACAGACGCCCCTGCATTTACCGATGCGGTGATCCGTATTCGTAAATCGCAGGACCTCTATAAACGGACTGAAAATTCGGTACTGCTGGATCAGGAAACGTTATTCAGGACATCAGTTGATATGCCCGCAAACCTGACCGAGGGTGATTATTTCACGCGTATTTTCCTGACCCGTGATGGAAAGGTTGTCAGCGAATTTGAAACGACCATCGACGTGAAAAAGGTTGGTTTGGAACGTTTCCTTTACAATCTCTCTCATCAACAGCCTTTGGTCTACGGACTGCTGTCATTGGCAATTGCAATTTTGGCGGGATGGCTTGCGTCCAGCTTTTTCCGCATGATCCGCGGCACGTAAAAAACTGGGGCGTTCTCGGGTGGCGCAAATGCACCTACCCTCTATCTTACTCCAGATTTTCAATAATCAGCGTGGTGCCATCCGGATCGCACCATCAAGGCGGATCGTTTCACCGTTCAGCATGTCATTATCAATAATGTGACGCACCATTTTTGCATATTCCGCAGGCGCACCCAAACGCGATGGAAACGGCACCTGCGCACCCAAACTATCCTGTACCTCTTGCGGTAGGCTCTCCAATAAGGGGGTTAGGAATAGTCCGGGTGCGATCGAAACAACGCGAATACCCAGCTGTGACAGATCGCGCGCCATCGGCAAGGTCATACCAACGATGCCCCCCTTGGATGCGGCATAGGCGACTTGACCCACTTGGCCCTCATAGGCTGCAACGGACGCCGTGTTGACAATAACACCGCGTCCCCCGTCCGCAGTAACAGGGTCGTTCAGTGCCATGTGTTTCGCGGCAATCGAGGCCACGTTGAACGACCCGATCAGGTTCACGCCAATGGTTTTTGAAAACAACTCTGGCGGATGCGCCTCACCGCGGGATACTGTTTTTGCAGCAGGACCAATGCCCGCGCAATTTACTGCGATATGCAATGTGCCATGATCTGCTACAACCTGCTCGATTGATTTTGCGACCTCATCCGCATTTGAAACATCGACGCGCATGAATGATGCACCCGTCGCTTTTGCATGTTGTTCACCCATCTCGGCATTCATATCAAAAATAACCACTCTGGCGCCTGCATCACGCAGTGTAGCAACCGTTGCTGAGCCAAGTCCCGATGCACCGCCCGTGACGATTGCCACGTGATCTTTTGTAATATCCATAGTCTTCTCCTAAGTTACCCCAATATTTTCCGCAAATTCCCAGAACACAATGCCCAAATTGCAGAACTTAGCGTCGCTTGATTTGAATTAGGTTTTATGCAGAGTTTGCAGAGAGGAGAAGTCATGTCAAAATCAGGCCCGAGCCCCCGTTCCGCATATTACGATTTCCAAACCCTTCAGACCCGTTGGGAGGATAATGACGCCTATGGTCACATGAACAACATCGTTCATTATTCCCTGATTGATACGGCCGTGACCAATTGGCAGCGGGATCGAGGTTTTTTCGATGTTGATGACGTCAAATTCATGGTGGTCCAAAGCGGATGCACCTATTTTGCTGAGGCGCGATATCCTGATACGGTTCATGCGGGTCTGAGGGTTTCAAAAATCGGACGCACCTCTTGGACCTATGAAATAGGTTTATTTCGCAACGAAGAAAACGCTGCATTTGCCGAAGGATTTTTTGTACAAGTCCAAGTGGACGATGACACAGGTCGGCCAAGTCCGATCAAAGACACATTCCGTCGACATCTAGAGCGGATATTAGTATCACCCTAAGGTTCGTGTAAGACTTAGAGCATCCAGCGGGGTTTGGTTTTACCCAAGAATGCTGAAATTCCATGCTCTGCTTCTTCACCTTCCCACGTGTCAGCAAGCGCTTGGATTGTCATGTCAATAATATCAGGGGTAATTTTCGGCCCCAGTGATCGCGCCAATCTTTTTGATGCGGCGACGGAATTGGGCGCCACCGATAAATATGGCGCAACTTCGGCCTCGATTTGGACTCCTAAATCGTCACCTGCGGCGACACCTGAAACAATGCCCAATTCCTTTGCTTCCGCGGCTGAAAAAATTCGGGCAGACATAAATACGCGTCTGGCCTGCCCTTCGCCCATGCGTGCGATTACGTATGGGGAAATCGTTGCGGGGATCAAACCCAAGCGCGTTTCTGTCAGGCCAAATTTTGTCCCCTGATCTGCAATCACGCAGTCGCAAACACAACACATTCCAATGCCGCCACCAAACGCACCACCGTGAACGCGGCCGATTAACGGGGCATCCAATTCGTTCAGTGCGTTTAGCATCATAGCAAGTTTGCGCGCCTCATCCATTCGGGTTGCGCGGTCTGCATCTATCTGCGCTTTCATCCAACCCAAATCGCCGCCTGCGCAGAACACATCACCTGCGCCAGATAACACAACGACACGTGTGCCTTTGGGTAGGTTCGATGCGAAATGCGTCAACTCCTCAATCATCAGCGCGGATAGCGCGTTTTTCTTTTCCGCGCGATCAAGGCGCAGGGAAACAACGCCCCGTTCATCCACTAGGACACTGATGGTCGAATAGTCATGTGTCATGGCGCAACCCCTTTGCAAAATTGGCAGCGGCCTGTAATTTTGCCCTGTCCAACCCAGTCGCAAACCCTAACGACAGCAGTAAATCGTTCACCGCTTCGGTCGCAACATTTCCTTTGGCACCTGGCGCATAGGGACAACCGCCCAAACCACCCACAGCCGCATCGAAGACGCGCAGACCATGGTCCAAAGATACCTTTACATTATCTAACGCACGCGCCTTTGTATCGTGGTAATGCCCAGCAAGATGCGTCGGTGGCACCTCTTTCAGCACAGCGCGCAGCATCGCTTCAATCGTCTTGGGCGTTCCCGCACCAATCGTGTCACCCAGAGATATTTCATAACATCCCATTTGCATCAATCGCTCCGCCACATAGGCGACCTTGGCCGGGTCCGTTGGTCCGTCATAAGGACAATCGGTAACGCATGACACATAGCCACGCACGGGTATCCCTCGAGATTTAGCCGCAACCATTATTGCGGCAAAACGTTCAAAACTTTCATCAATAGAACAATTAATGTTCGCCTGCGAAAACCCTTCTGATGCGGATCCAAAAATGGCCACCTCATCCGCGTGTGCCACCATGGCACCGTCAAAGCCGCGCTTGTTTGGGGTGAGTGCCGCATACCGTACGTTGGCGTCGCGTTTAATACCCGTCAAAACGTCATGCGCGTCTGCCATTTGGGGAACCCACTTGGGGCTTACAAAACTCGTCACCTCAATCTTTTGAAAGCCTACAGCAGTCAGCATATCCACTAATGCAATTTTATCGGCTGTGCTGATCAATGCCGCTTCATTTTGAAGACCATCACGGGGGCCCATTTCAAAAATAGTGACTTTTTCCATAAATGTCGTTCCTTGTCTTGATTGCAGCATATATTTGGTGCCAACTCATTCAAGACAATTGACAAAGACCGTAGCGTCATCATCAATCCAAACTGCAATTTGAACCCCAATAGGTGACCCCAATGACCGAACTTGACCCACAATTGATTCAAAAGGTGCGCGCGCGTTTCGCCTATGTTGATACATGTCCGTTTCAGGGATCTCGCATTTTCTTTGAGAACGCTGGGGGTGCTTTGACACTGAATTCTGTTGTTGAAACCTCAACCAAATTTGCGGCAATCCCCGACAATCAAGGGCGGGACAATGTCGCCTCTCATGGGTTGGTTGATACGATCAACAAGGCGAAATCTGACGCAGCTGATTTGTTTGGGGCGTCATCGGGTCAATTTTTTGTGGGCGAAAGCGGGACAGAATTATTGTTCCGTTTGGTGCGCAATGCCGCCACCGCAGCCAAGGCGGGCGGCGTGATTCTGGGATCAACGATTGAACATCCTGCCACGCGAAGTGCTGCACAACACTGGGCAGAGAACACCAACCGCCCGTATATCAGCATCCCGCATGACAATGAAACGGGCCTAAGCCGTGCCGAGGACTATGCAAAATATGTGACACCCGACACGCGTGTCGCCTGCATCCTTCACGCATCTCCTGTTACAGGAATGGGGATGGATGTCGCCGCAATTGCCGCCGCGATCCGTGCGGTATCTCCTGAATGCTATATTGTCGTAGATGGCGTGCAAAACGCGGCACATGGCACTTTGGACATCGATTCATATGATGTCGATGGATATGCAATTTCACCCTACAAAATGTTTTCCCGACATGGCTATGGATTTGCATGGGTATCAGATCGTTTTATGCGCGCCCCCCATGAACAATTAATCGGTGGCCCCGAAACCGCGTGGGAATTTGGCACGCGTGATACAGGATCATATGCAACATTTAGCGACGTGGTCACCTATCTGGACTGGTTGGGTACGCAAACCGCCCCATCCGAAAATCGCCGCGAACGCCTGATTGGCGCGGGTAAGGCGATTTTGGCCCATGAAAAGGCGTTATGCGATGCAATGATCCACGGGATTGGTAATCTGTCAGGATTGGCGGAAATGACGGACGTGGAAATCATTGGCGGGCTTGATAACCCCCATCGCAAAGGAATGGTGTCGTTTCGGATCAAAGGCAGGGCTTCGGCCGAAATTGTAACGGAGCTAAACGAACGCAGCATTCGTACGCATACGCGCAAGGCGGACCATTATTCTGGAAATGTCCTTGATCCGCTGGGGTGGAACGATTGTGTCAGGGTTTCCATGTGTCACTACAACACAATGGACGAAGTGCGCAGTTTCCTGACCGCGATGACAGAAATATCGAATCTATAAATCTCGCGCCCAAAACTGAAGTGGTTTTGGGGTTTCATGGGCCACATCGATATCTTTCCAGCTGAAATGCGCAATGGCGTTTGGAATGAGCCGATAGCCCCGTTTTTCCCAAAACGCATCAAGCGGGCGATAGTCTGTGGGACGCAGGGGATGATCCATGGGGCGCTGGACCGCGCAAAACGCCACTTTGCTAGATCCCAAGGCGCGTGCATGCTCTTCTCGCAGATCAAAAAACCTATGCCCGATCCCAGACCCACGATAGGTGTTCAACAAAACGGATTCAGCACAATAGAAAACTTGAGACAAATTCCAATTCAGGTCCTGAAAGGCCGATGCAAATTCATCTGCGTGATCCAACATTGGTGTCCCTGTGGCGGCACCAATCAATTCAGTGCCGTCAAATACGCCAACCAAAACTGCGGCGGGATTATTGCTATAGGCGTTTAGGTATTCACGTTCGTAGTCTAAATCACCGTCGTACAAATAGGGCCATTCCCGAAACACGGTGATACGCAGCCGCGCGACATCCTCTAATGCCGAATCCAGCGCAGCACCCGTTAAAACACGGACATCAATCATGAAACCTGTGCCGTCCAATCCGCCAGATTGTAATAGGTCACAACGCGCGTGATTTTATAATTCGACAGTGAAAAAAACGACCCTGCTGGCAGTTGATAATTTTGCCCCCGCGCTTCGGGTAATCCCACATCGGTTTTTAGGTAAGTGCCATTTACAACATATTCCGCAGCCGCGCGTGATCCGTCAGGATTTGAAAATATAACCATATCTGTCAGGTTTTCACGGTAGCATTCGTTCATATGTTGGCAAAAGCTGCAAAATGCATCCTTGCCAATGCGCACCTGACCTTCGTTCACATGATGCGTCACTGCATCGTCCAGACAATTCAACATGCCATCGACATCGGCTGCATTAAACGCATTGAAATATGCTTGGATTGTTGGATGCATCTACCCCTCCAATGGCGGTCCCCAGCGCCGCATTAATTGATCAACAATTTGATCACGCGTTTGTCGATAAGATACTAACTTTGTTTCCCGCGTTTCCCCCAATCCCGTCGGATCAAGGATTGGCCAATATTCGACCGTCAAATGGAAAAACCGCGTCAACTCTAGGGCGCGTCTCTGGCTTGCAGGGGAGAGTGCCACGATCAAATCGAACGAGGATAAATCATCGCCCCATTGTTCCATTTCATCAAAACTGCGCGAACGGTGACGTGACAATTCGACACCGATCTCTTCGCAGGTGGCGATCGCAAATCCGTCTATTTCCAGATCATTGATAACACCAACCGACTGAACATATGTGCCCGTGCCATAGAATTTCTTCATAATGCCTTCGGCCATTGGTGAACGCACAGCATTATGATCGCAGCAAAAAAGGACCGATTGTGGAAGGTCCTGCCCCATACCTAGCCCCCGAAATGCAAAACGCAGATCAATGTGAACAAGCGGCGTGCGGTGTCATTGTCGATGTCCGCCTTGCCCTCTAACCGTTCTGAGAGAACTCGCGCGCCTTCGTTGTGAATGCCACGGCGTGCCATGTCGATCGTTTCGATCTGACTGGGGGGCATGTTTTTGACGGCATCATAGTAGCTTTCGCAAATGGCCCAGTAATCTTTTACAACCTGACGAAACGGCGACAGCGACAAATGAAATTCAACCGCCTTTTCACCCGCCTCTGTAGACACATCAAACACCAATCGTTTTTCACGGATGGACAGATCCAACCGATAAGGACCCGCAGGAACAACGCGATCATCGCGTTTTGGCAATGAAAAAACATTTTCTTCCAGCAGATCAAAGATGGCCACGCGCCGCTCTTGCTCAATTTCAGGCGTGGGCGGCGGTAGGTTTCGATCGTCGATTTCGATATGTGCAATACGGGTCATAATTCTTCACCTTCGTCTTTGGGCTACTTGACCTTTGAACGCTTTGCAATGGTTCTGTGCGCGAATTGCTCCGATCAGGGTGTATTGATCTGCTTTAGGCGGGCTGCCACGGACAAGCCATGCGCCTCTAATCCTTCAGAGGATGCCAGACGTTCTGCAGCCGGCCCAATCTGCGCCAACGCATCTGGCGTCATCCGCGACAGCGTCGTGCGTTTCACAAAATCCATTACGGAAAGTCCTGAACTAAACCGCGCAGAACGGGCCGTGGGCAGGACGTGATTTGGCCCCCCTACGTAATCCCCAATCGCCTCGGGCGTCCACGCGCCAATAAAGATGGCACCAGCATGGTGAATTTTTTCGGAAACACCCATGGCATCATCAACACAAATTTCCAGGTGTTCCGGTGCGATCCGATCAGAGAGTGAAACGACCTGATCCATATCCGACACTAATATGATGGCGCCATAGTCACGCCAACTTGCACCCGCGATATCACGCCGCTCCAAGGTTTGTAGGAACTTATCAACCGATGCCGAAACAGCGTATGCAAAATCTGCATCATCTGTGATCAAAATCGACTGCGCACTTTCGTCATGTTCTGCCTGACTTAGCAAATCCAATGCGATCCAATCAGGGTTGTTATCTTTATCAGCAATCACAAGGATTTCTGATGGTCCCGCAATCATATCAATGCCGACCTTGCCAAAAACCCGACGTTTGGCCGCCGCGACAAAGGCATTTCCTGGCCCCGTAATTTTATCAACTGGTGCAACCGATGGTGTGCCATAGGCCAGTGCCGCGATCGCCTGCGCCCCACCGATGCGGTAAATTTCGTCAACGCCCGCCAGTTCCGCGGCCAAGATCACCAAAGGGTTAATTGCCCCATCTGGTGTTGGCACCGTGATGGCAAGGCGTTCAACCCCTGCAACCTTGGCAGGGATCGCATTCATTAAAACGGATGAGGGGTAGGTGGCAAGCCCACCAGGCACATACAACCCTGCGGCGCTGACGGGCGTCCAACGCCATCCCAATTCCGCGCCACTTGCATCTTTCCACCACGCATCTTGGGGCATTTGTTCTGCGTGATAGGCACGAATGCGCTCTGCCGCCAATTCCAATGCGGCCCGATCTTCGGGCGCAACC
Source organism: Paracoccaceae bacterium (assembly GCA_017852835.1). GTDB lineage: Bacteria > Pseudomonadota > Alphaproteobacteria > Rhodobacterales > Rhodobacteraceae > HIMB11. Next base: position 9,143 of record JAFMKS010000020.1, on the reverse strand, counting down.
CGTTGTATTTCTGCTGCAATCTCTACGCCTGATAACCGCAGCGTTCCCGAAGTCAGTGTCAAACGATCAAACCGTTCCGTGTATTCTAACAATGCCGCATCGCCGCGCGCGCGCACATCGGCGATGATGTCTGCGACCACTTGGTCCACATCTGGGCTATCTTCACGCTTGGCGGAGAGCAGAGTTTGAAACTCTGCTTCAAAATTTGGATCAGTTGCGTTCAAAAAAACAGGCATCGGTCACTCCAATCAGTCTTGGGTGAAATAGCGCTGAACCCCCACAATCACAAGTGCGTGCTTCACGCGTCGTGGTTTGGAACCTGTTTTGAGGGGGCGACATAGGGCCGCGTTACATCCCGTAGGGCAACATCAAGGCCGTCAACCTGCACCTTTAACGCCCCATCCCCAGAGAAGGTTAGGATCAAATCCCCGACCCCATCCACTGCACCTGAAAACTCAAGAGACATTAGGGATAAGACAATATCTGCCTGTTTGCGATCAATCCCCTGCGAGGCAAGTCCAGTCGCATTTTGGATCACCAAAAGGGATTGAACACGCTCAGGGTCGCGCCCCTGCTGTTTGGCCAATTCAACATCTTCCCACCGAAACCGTTTCAGCAAAAACACCAATTGGCGTTCCGCACGGCTCCACTTTAGGTCGTCAACAGTCAGGACAGCATCCTGCGTCAGCGATGAAATAACCTGTAAATCTTCTGCATCCTGTGCTCCTAAATTCAATGGGCGATCAAGCGCATCATTAAATCCCGCATCTTGGTTCATACCCCAGGTACCCTTTCTACCTTTGCTCCAACACCAGAAAGCTTTTCAACCAAAAGTTCATACCCGCGATCAAGGTGATAGACACGATTGACCCTTGTTTCACCTTCGGCCGCGAGTCCTGCAAGGATCAATGAAACAGATGCACGAAGATCGGTCGCCATCACCGGCGCGCCCTTCATGCGTTCAACGCCTGTCACCTTTGCCGTGCCACCCTGCACATCAATTTGTGCCCCCATCCGCATCAGTTCGGGCGCATGCATAAAGCGGTTTTCAAAAATAGTTTCTTCCAAATTACTGATGCCATCTGCAGTACACAGCATCGCCATCATCTGCGCCTGTAAATCCGTTGGGAAACCGGGGAAAACTTCGGTTGTGACATCAACCGCTTTGATATGATCGGCACGACGTTTTGTGGCGATCCCGTTTGCCGTTTCCCTAACATCTACGCCCGCTGCATCCAGTTTTTCAACGAACGATTCAATCAAATCGATGCGGCCTCCCAACAATTCAACTTCACCCCCTGCAATGGCAGGCGCCAACATGTAAGTGCCCAATTCGATGCGATCAACGACAACAGGGTGCGTTGCACCACCCAGACGGTCGACACCTTCAATCGTGATGGTGGATGTCCCAGCCCCGTCAATTTTCGCCCCCATTTTTTGCAAACAGTGGATCAAATCAACGATTTCGGGTTCGCGTGCGGCGTTTTTCAAAACTGACGTGCCCTTGGCCAGTGTCGCTGCCATAACAAAGTTTTCGGTCGCTCCCACAGAGGCAAAGCGCATTTCATGCACGGCACCTGTTAATCGGCCGCCAGACACCTTGGCATGCAAATAACCGTCACGCAGATCAATATCTGCGCCCAATGCTTCCAATGCGCCAATATGCAAATCCATGGGCCGCGCACCAATTGCGCACCCCCCAGGCAGCGAAACAACAGCCTCGCCCGCGCGCGCCAAAAGCGGCCCAAGTACAAGGTTTGATGCACGCATTTTTCGCACAATATCATAATCCGCACGCAAATTTGTAAGTTCATGGGACGACAGTGCCAAAACCTGACCATCAGCCATGGCCTGCACCTCGGTCCCCAAAGACTCTAACAATTGGGTCATTGTTTTAATGTCAGACAATCGTGGCGCATTCGTCAGTGTCAGTGGTTCGTCACTTAACAGCGTTGCTGGCATCAGGGTCAGGCATGCGTTTTTTGCACCCGCAATCGGAATGTGCCCATTCAATGGGCCATTTCCCGTCACCAATATGGAATCCATTACGTATCCTTCCCTGCCATCGTCTGCTCTGGTTTTGCACGTGCTTTAGCTTGCGCTTTGCGTTTGGCCATGTTTGCCTTTAGCGCTTGTTTAAGGCGATTTTCACGTGCTTGTGCATCATTTTTTTGAGTTTTATTTTGCTTTGCCTGCGTCATAAGCCATGCTTACATCACAACTGAAAAAGCGTCCAGAATTGTCTTGCGCCTAGGCAATTTTCCGTCTAAGCACCGCCTACATCAGGCTGCTGTAGCTCAGTGGTAGAGCACTCCCTTGGTAAGGGAGAGGTCGGTGGTTCAATCCCACTCAGCAGCACCATTCCACCTAGTCCACCGATACCCCTGCAAATGCAGTGGCCAGCTGCAGCGGTTCGGTTACAGGATCCAAAGGCTATACCGTGCGCGCATTAGAAGCCCGCAGTGGCATACCCAAAAGCACGGTACACCGAAAGCTGCAGCACCTTGAAAAACTTGAGTTGATAGACTTGAACAGAGGACGAATGGCAATCGCATCTGATGAGTTTGGTCGCTCTGTCCTTGCCAGTCAGCTACCCGATGGCAAGTCAATCACCGATCGTCACGTTAATCGCATCCTTGATTTGTTATGAACCTGGGAAACATCGTCTGATTATCTCGCCTTTTGCAGCAACAGTGAACCAAAGCCTGAAATTAGGATGAGTGATAAGCCAACGAATGATAGCCCATCGGGCCAATCCCCAAATATAACCAATCCTGCAACACTTGCAGAAATCAATTGGCTATAAACCAACGGAGCGATTAACGTCGCTTCGGCCCAGCGATTGGCAAGGACAAGTAAGTAATTCCCAGCCGCTGAAAAAATCGCACTTAGACAGATTAAAAAATAAGACTCGGCATTCAGAGATAATAGCGGTTCAGAAATCCCAACAGGTAAAAGGACGAAGGATCCGATCATAAGTTGCGAGATAAGCAAAAGCGGTGCTGGAAATGCACCTGCCACCAAACGCGTCGTTACCAGATAGGAACCGTAGCAACAGCCCGCCAACAAGGCGAACAAAATGCCCGAAGACATTCCAAAACCAGGCTGGACCACCATCAAAACACCGATGAACCCCACCAATAACAGCAATGTTTTGGATCGCGATACGGCCTCGCCCATAAACAAATACGCGATCCCGTATGAGACAATGGGCCCGATGAAAAAGGCGCCATATACATTTGCAATGGGTTCTGTTTTCAGCGCCGTGAGGATTGAAAATATGCCACCGCTGATGAAGCAGCCTCGCAACAGTACACGCCGGTCACGCAGCATTAAAAAATCGGATTTACTGACCCTGACAAAGGGGAACAGCAGTACCGCTGCCAGCGCAAAGCGTGACCATGCAACCAGACCCGGTCCCACACCCCGCGCCGTAAGAAGTTTGCCTGCCGTATCCCCGAAAACAACCAATGACACCGCAACAAATGTGACCAGCGCAAGTTTGAAAAGATTGACCTGAACACTCACAATTCATCACCGCATAGGGTTTACATTTTCATCACAATGCATGTTGTGCTGCCTGTTGCGTATAATTTTCCTGTTTCTGCATCAATGATTTCCGCCGTTGCCACACCTGTTGAACGCCCGACATGGTTTGTCACGCCAATTGCTTGAATTTGCCGATTTTGCGGAATGGATTTGATAATGTTCACTTTATATTCAAGCGTTGTGTAAATTGACCCCTTGGGAACCTTTGTCATCACTGCACACGCCATGGCGCTGTCCAATAAGGTTCCATACCACCCGCCATGCACAGTCCCCATCGGGTTGAACGCATCAAAGCTTGGCGCACCCGAAAATACCACACGACCCTCGGCAACTTCGGTCAGGTAATATCCAAGCGTTTTGCCAATCGGTGGTGATGGATAGCGCCCATCCAAAATCCCTTGCATGAACTCCAGACCGCTTATTTCACGCATTTGATCCAGGTTCAGTAATTCGGACATGGAATTTGCGTGAAATTGGTTTGGCAACATGTCACTTACTCTTTGCTATCCACTTTCGCGCGCCCAAAGTCTGGTGCGTCTGTGTCTTGTCCTGCTTCAATAATGCCACGTCGAATGGAACGCGTACGGGTGAAATAATCATGCAACATCTCTCCATCCCCTGTACGGATGGCACGCTGAAGCGCGAACAGCTCTTCCGTGAACCGTCCAAGAATTTCTAGGGTCGCATCCTTATTCGTTAGGAACACATCCCGCCACATTGTCGGATCACTGGCTGCAATGCGGGTGAAATCACGGAACCCAGCCGCCGAATATTTGATCACTTCGCTATCGGTGACCCGCCTTAGATCATCGGCAACGCCCACCATCGTATAGGCAATTAAGTGGGGTGTATGCGATGTCACGGCCAACACCAAATCGTGGTGATCAGGGTCCATTTCATCAACGTTTGATCCGATCCCCACCCAAAAATCTCGCAAACGCTGAACTGCATCCGCATCTGTTTCGGGCATCGGAATCAACAAACACCAGCGATTGTCAAACAAGGTTGCAAAACCACTTTCGGGTCCAGAATGTTCGGTACCCGCCAATGGGTGTGCAGGAATGAAATGAACATCTGCGGGCAAATGCGGGGCAACTGCGTTAATCACAGACCGTTTCACCGATCCCACATCGCTGATGGTTGCACCAGATTTTAAAACGGGCGCGATATCCCGTGCAACTGATCCCATTGCCCCAACAGGGACACATAGAACGACCAAATCCGCATCACGCACCGCATCCTGAACAGTGTCACACACACGATCACATAACCCAATTCGGCGCGCCGTATCGCGCGTTTCTGCGGAACGGGCAAATCCCGTGACCTCACCCGCGAGGCCCGCGCGTTTAATTGCCCAGTACATAGAAGAGGCAATCAACCCCAATCCAACGAGGGCTACGCGATCGTATACCTTAGTCATTCTTCTGCCCTTTGAATTGCCCAACGGCATGCGCAACACGGCGACAGGATGCTTCATCTCCGACAGTAATACGCAAGCATTCGGGCAAATTATACCCCCCAACGCGGCGCACAATCAGGCCCTGTGATTTTAGATATTCATCACAAGCCTCAGCTTCTTCCTGAGAGTTAAACCGCGCAAGAATGAAGTTTGTCATAGATGTATCAGAGGCCACTCCATGTTCGGCCAAGGCATTTGCCAACCAAGCACGCAGACGTGTGTTTTCGTCCCGACACTGATCTGCATAGGCCTGATCCTTGACCGCCGCCTCTGCGGCCGCAAGTGCAGGAAGGGACACATTAAAGGGGCCGCGAATGCGGTTTAGCGTGTCAATAATATGCTTGGGTCCATAGCCCCATCCAACGCGTAAACCTCCAAGTCCGTAGAGTTTGGAAAAGGTGCGCGTCATGACAACATTTTCGTAGGAATGCACCAAACGCGTACCGCCATCATATCCTTCGACATATTCCGCATAGGCCCCGTCCAAGACCAAAATTGTATGTGACGGAATGCCCTCAGCCAGACGGCGCACCTCTGCCTCGGCAATCATGGTGCCTGTTGGATTATTTGGATTGGCAATAAAGACGATTTTGGTGCGTTCATTACAAGCTGCCAAAATGGCGTCCACATCGGTCAAGCGACGATGCTCTGGGACTTCAACAGGTGTTGCGCCTGCTGCCAGCGTGGAAATGCGATACATCGCAAATCCATGTTCGGTGTGAATAACCTCGTCCCCTGGCCCCGCATAGGCATAGCAAAGGAAACTGATGATTTCGTCACTGCCCACGCCGCAAATGATATTATCGCTCCACAAATCAAAAGCTTCTGCAATCGCCTTGCGCAATGGCAAATGGTCCGTTGACGGATAGCGGTGCAACATATGCGCAGTTTTACCCAGCGCCTCAATCGCGGCGGGCGATGGTCCAAAGGGGTTTTCATTTGAACTTAGCTTAACCGTATTTTCGGCACCTGTGGCGTGTGAGCTTCCGGCCTGATAAAGCTCGATGTCCATAATCCCAGGTTGGGGCTGAATCTTTGGCATGCTTAACTCCATTGTTGTGACCTTCATACGCGGCGAATTTTATCAATGCCAGAGGCAAAACAAAAAAGGCCGCGGCGGTTCCCCGTCGCGGCCTTTTGCTGAAGACTGAAACTCTTAGTTTTGAGCGTAGTATTCGATGACGAGGTTTGGTTCCATCATCACTGGATATGGCACATCGCCAAGACCCGGTGTGCGAACGAATGTTGCAGTCATCTTTGAATGGTCCGCTTCGATGTAGTCAGGAACATCACGCTCTGCCAACTGTACCGCTTCTAGCAATACTGTCATTTGCTTTGAACGATCACGTACTTCGATCACGTCACCCTCTTTTACACGGTATGACGGAATATTCACACGCTTGCCGTTCACTGTGACGTGGCCGTGGTTTACGAACTGACGGGCCGCGAATACAGTTGGAACGAACTTGGCGCGATACACAACAGCGTCCAAGCGGCGCTCTAGTAGACCGATTAGGTTTTCACCTGTATCGCCCTTCATACGGTCCGCATCAGAGAAGACGCGGCGGAATTGTTTCTCGGTCAAATCACCGTAGTAACCTTTCAACTTCTGCTTTGCGCGAAGCTGTAGACCGAAGTCAGACAATTTGCCCTTACGCGCCTGACCGTGCTGGCCTGGGCCATATTCACGACGGTTGAATGGTGATTTTGGACGACCCCAGATGTTTTCGCCCATGCGGCGGTCAATTTTATACTTGGCAGCGGTTCTTTTTGTCATCGCTGATCTCCTTCGTTATGGTCGAGGCCACATGGCCACTATGAAGGGCGTTGTCCTTTTACCCGAAGGTACGACAGGCATCCTCTTGCGAGGGCCACCAACACCAATGAATGCGCGGCTTATATAGACTCGCTCCACAGAGTCAATGCACATATCAATTGAATCTTATGCCTGTCACTTTAGTTTTTGTGCGGGGGCCACTTTTAGATGCACATGAACATTCTTGAACACATAGACGCGCTGTTGGAAATAGAACGTCAGAGCCTGCAGAATTCGGGTGAGTTGGACGATGCCACAATCACTGAATTCTTCGAATTGCGAACCCAATCGGTAAAGGTGATCGTGAATTTCAGCGGCGGCATTCAAAAGGAATGTTGGCGTGTGACACAATCGAATGGATCCTACAGCGTTGTCTACATGCCCGAGGCGGGATATTTTTCACTTTGTGTCGATAGCGCATTGGGACCACTTGATATTGGTGTGCACGGGCCTGCCATTCGTTGTTTTTCATCCGTTTGAAATCCACCCCAACGCCCTACTTATATCATTAAAACGGGGGAAATCATGCGTCTATTCTCAGGTCTTTTGATGCTGATTGCGTCATCTGGATTGGCAGAGGATGAAACATTTATCTGTCAGGCAAATGGGTTTGGAATACAGCCACAGATCACGGTTCACCACGATACCACCAACGATTTATTGCAATTCGATAGCGGGTTCAGTTTTGCGGGCCAGAACAACCCCAAAACGCCAATCGCGGAACGCGGGGCAGAAAGCCTGTGGTTTAAAGCAAAGATTAAGGGTGACGTGATGAAAACAACCTACAACGTGTACCTGTATGACAATTGGATTTTGGTAGAAACAATCGAATTGCCCGTTTTAGAAGAACCCTGCACCCCGATGACATGCGAGGAACAGCAAACGATTTACCGACTTAAACCCTGTACGCTGGCTGATTGACGCTTGGTGATGCGCCATAGCGCGTAAATTGCACAAACTTTCAGTGCGCTGGGCACCAACGCATATGCCACACTAAGATGATAGATACCCAAAAGCGTGGGGGATGCAGGATCAAACCCAGACACCTCTAGTCCTGGCAAAACAAGCCCTACGGCAAGCGCCAAAGCCAGCTTTGAAGACAGCGACCAATAACCAAAGGCCTCTTCACTCGGGACATCTGTGCGTTGTAAAAATTTGATAAAAATCATGGGCAGTAGGGTCAGGTCGGCTCCGGTCAAAACGCCCGTGATCCCACAAATGATTGCGAAAGCAACAATATCTCCGGCCCCGAGTGTAAAGGTAACCACAAACGCGATCAGGGACGCCAACATTGCCACCCCTAACACCCACTCAATCTCATATTTTTTCGCCAATTCCGTCCAAATCGGAACCGAACACGCCGCGGCCCCAAAGAAGAGCAATAATAACGGTCCAGACGCCGTTGCAGATCCAATCGCGTATTCGACGTAGAACAGGAATAAGGTGGACGTGATCGCCACAGGTATCGCGTTCACAAAGGCAAGTATCAAATAGGGGCGGATTCGAGCCTCAGGGACCCCCAACGTGAATTTTTCCGACGTCGACACAGTTTCACCCGACCAAATATTGTGCATTAGCAGGATTGCAACAACCGTTACACTGATCAAAAATCCACCGAACAAAGTGTAGGGGTCATGACTTATCTCTGTGAAAAGTGTTGGGGCAATCGCGGACAAGCAAATTCCAATCAACTGCCCCGCTTCACGCCAACGCGCAACGATAGGCTGTGCTTTGTCCGCAAAATTATTTACGGCGTGCGTGTAGAGCAAGATCACAGACAAACTGTACCCCGTAAACAATAGGATCAGAGACAACGCAAACCAAATCGTTGGGTTGATAGGCGCAGTCACAATAAACAGCCCAAGCGCTCCGATGATGATTATTGCCCCTGCACCAGCAGACAAAAGACGGCGAGGAAGAAAGCCAATTGTAGATAAGCGGCCCAACAGCGGATCTTGAACGAAATCCACCACCCGCAGCGCAAACATGATCGCCCCCAGTGAGGCCAAAGATACACCATATGTATCCGAAAAATACTTTGGAGCGTGCAGATAGATCGGCAATCCAACCGTCCCCAACATCACACCAAACAGGCCAACCGCCATGAGTATTCTAATATTAGGTACGTTCTTAGACACTCTCGCTGCCTTTGCGGTTCATATATTGTTTACGCTGGGCAACACAACGCAGATCACCCAGCGTGGGCGGGATGATGTATTGCGATTTTTTAAGGTGAAGCAAGTGGCGGCCCGTTATGCAGACCTGACGGTCAAGCAGTCTCTTCTTGGATAACTTCATCCTCTAGCAGACGTCGCAACT
>JAFMKS010000079.1 GCA_017852835.1 Paracoccaceae bacterium | reverse complement strand
AAAGGCTTCCGCTGGTTCCGCGATACAATTTTCCGCCGTTTCATCCGTCTGGTGATTACGATGCGCTACGTCATGTTGTCGGGTGCCATCGCATTATTGATTTCGCAAATCGTGATGATTTGGAGTGGTGCAGTATCGTGGCGCTTTATCAATTTTCCAGAACAATCTTCGGTCACAGGCAATTTTGCGATGGTCAATTCCGCCAGCCGTGAAGACACGATGGCGATGATGAAACTACTGCAAGAAAGCGTTGATGAGGTCGCCGCATCCTATCAAACGGAACATGGCAAAAGCCCGATTGACTACGTGCTTACGCAGGTTGGTGGCAACACAGGGCGGGGATTGTCGGGTGTTGAAAATAAATCAGCGGACCTGTTGGGGGGGATTAACATTGAATTGATTGATGCGGATTTGCGCCCCTATTCTAGTTACGCCTTTGTTGCGGACCTACAGGATCAGTTAAAGCGCCATCCACTGTTGGAAACATTTTCATTCCGCAGCTGGCGCGGAGGTCCAGGGGGCGACTCATTAGATGTTCAATTCTATGGAAAAGATGCTGAAACCCTGAAATCAGCTGCAGAGGATTTGAAAACTGCTGTTGCACGTTTCCCAATCGTATCCGCGGTTGAGGATGATTTGTCCTACGACAAAGAGGAAATGATCCTCGAACTTACACCGCAGGGGCAGGTGTTGGGCTTTACCATTGACGGGCTAGGTGCCGTTTTGCGCGGACGATTGAACGGGATTGAAGCGGCCACATATCCCTTGGGCACGCGCAGTGCGGAATTGCGTGTCGAACTGCCAGAAAACGAACTATCGGCAGATTTCCTTGAACGTATGCAGTTGCGCTCCCCGCAGGGTGAATATGTCCCATTGGCCGATATCGTCAGCGTCGAATTGAAAAGTGGATTTTCAACCGTGCGGCGCGAAAATGGGATACGTTTGATATCAGTGACAGGTGACATTTCCGAGGATGACCCCGTGGCCGCGAACGAAGTGATTGAGGCGTTGGAAAATGAAATCCTGCCTGAAATCGCATCCGAACGTCAGGTGGAATGGCGCCTTGCTGGTTTGGCCGAGCAAGAAGACCAGTTCCGCACAGATGCACGCACAGGTCTAATCCTGTGTTTAACGGGCATTTATCTAGTGCTTACATGGATTTTCGCCAGCTGGACACGACCCATAATCGTGATGGCGATCATTCCATTCGGTCTGATTGGCACGATTTGGGGGCATTATATTTGGGATATCCCAATGTCCATGTTCACTGTCATCGGCCTTTTGGGGATGACGGGGATTATTATCAATGACTCGATCGTTTTGATTACCACTATTGATGAATACGCGGAGGATCGAGGGATTATTCCATCGTTGATTGATGCGACGGTTGATCGGTTCCGACCCGTTTTGTTGACGACGCTGACCACTGTTTTGGGGCTTGCACCACTGCTTTATGAACGCTCAACACAGGCGCAATTTTTGAAACCTACTGTTGTGACGCTGGTCTATGGATTGGGCTTTGGGATGGTTTTGGTTTTGATTGTCGTACCCTCACTCATTGCCATTCAGCAGGATGTGATGCGTTATCGTGTTTCCCTAAAACGCGCGCTTTCTTCACGCAACTCTGGGGTTCGCATGGCGTTCATTGCGGCGGTGGTTGCAATTCTTGCATGGTTTGCGGCGACGATGGGCGTTTACATTGTGACAGGCGATTTTATCAGCTTTATCGGCGCGGCCCTCAACACAGCCCCATCGATTGGGTTGGCATTCGTGACGTTTATTGTCGGGGCGCTCGTGGTGATTATGACACTGTTTGTGGCATCGCATTTAACGCATGCACGGCGGCGGACAAGGGGTGCTTAATCGCACCCTTTGTGTTGCGCCCAAACACCGTCGCTTAGCAAATTGATGACAAAACGGTCGCGCGCCAGCGCGATTGTTGTGTCAACGAAAACCTCTGCCTGCATCTGAAACGTTGCATCCTTGCGCGATGTTAATCCATTATTTACCCAAACATCTGCAGATGGATATTCCACAATAATCCGCGTGTTTGGGTTAAGGTTTTCAGTTCGCGCTGATATCGCGACTAGAAAACCATTCGGGTCTGCTGATAAATCACAGGTTAAGCCTTTTACCCCCAAATCATCCAAACTCCATGGACCATTCGCCAATGACGCCATCAACGCGGATGGGCGCGAATTTGCCTCCGCTGGAATGTCCTGGGACAGTGTGAATGACGTGGGAATGCAGATATCCTCGCATATGCCGATGTCGGCAGATAGCGAAATTTGAATGTCCTGATCTGCCACCTTTGGGGATATCAACAACGGCAAAACGACCGATTTTTCGTATCCAATCGTGGCAAATTCATCGCTGCCAAAAATATTTGGTGCGGGCCATTCGATGGAAATATCTTCTACGTTTTTGCTTGTAGAAAAATCAAACTGTGGGGGGAAGCCCGACGCGCCAGGGCTGCGCCAATATGTTTTCCATCCGTCTTCCAGTTCCAATACCAATCCAGCAACGCGTGTGCCATCGCTTGCGATCCAACCATCCAGGATTGCGGCCGATTTAAACCCATCCGCGAAGGCAGGTGAGACGATAGCGCTACTTAGAAGCATGGAGCGTAGAAAACGTGTAAGCATGTTTCTTTGTGCGAAAAAAATACTAACTTGCCAAGTCACAATCTGGCGATAGGCTAGTGATCAGGAGTGAGTGAAAATGAATACCGATCCCAGTTCCCTAAATAGCCGATCTTTGTCGGGGCAATTTTTGATTGCGATGCCTGGAATGGGGGATCCGCGTTTCGACAAATCGTTGATATTTCTTTGCGATCACACTGATGAGGGGGCGATGGGTTTGATCGTAAACAAACCCATCATCGAAACGGATTTTGCCGAGATTTGTGATTTCTTGGATATTGACTGCCCACAGGAAAGGGATGTTCCCGTTTTATATGGTGGCCCCGTCGATACCCAAAAAGGGTTGGTTTTGCATTCGCCTGAATTTCACACAACCAAGTCAAACGAACTATCCACCAGTGCCTATAGCCTAACTGGAACGCGCGATGTGATCGAAGCGATGGCACAAGGTGTCGGGCCAAAATCCGCCTTTCTCGCGATGGGATACGCGGGCTGGGGCGCGGGACAGTTGGAACAAGAGCTTAAACAAAACGCATGGCTAGTTGGGACCTGTGATCATGATCTGATTTTTGGGGAAGATCACGATGTGAAATGGGAATTGGCCCTGATGCAGGCGGGCGTTGATCTGCGATTATTGATGCCCTCGGTCGGGCACGCCTAGCTTCGGGGCGCAGCGGCGCGTGTTAAGCGATCATTGATTGCAATACCAAGGCCATGGTTGGGAATGGGCGCAACGGCGATTTTCGAACCCGCACGTGCATCTAATTCATGGAGCATTGAAAATAGGTTTGCCGTTGCTTCGCGCAAGTCGGCAGTGGGCGAGAGGTTTACGTCACCCTCTATTTCTCCAAAACCCAGTGATTTTTCATCGGCCCCAAATTCGGTTGCATTTAGACGCACGGATGCGTTGGGCGCATAGTGAGAGGTGAGTTGTCCTGGTGCTGTGATAAAATCCACATCCGTTAATGTTTTGATGTCTGACCCAACAACAGTCTGGATTTCTTCGATTGTAATGTTTCCTGGGCGCAATATCACTGGATCATCCAACAGGCTGATGATTGTGGATTCAACACCCATCTCGCACGCACCCCCATCAACCACCGCATCAATGCGTCCATCTAATCCTGCAATTACATGATTCATGGTTGTCGGGCTGATCTTACCCGACGGATTGGCTGAGGGGGCGGCTACAGGCCGGGCCAGTTTTGACAGCAGCGTTTGGGCAACAGGATGGGCAGGCACACGAATGGCAACCGATGTCAAACCCGCACGTGCCAGTTGCGAAATCGCGCAATCCTGCTTTGCGGGAAGGATCAATGTCATCGGGCCGGGCCAAAACGCATTGGACAATCTTTCTGCCGCCTTTGACCACTCCACATAATCGCGCGCCATTGCGGGGGATGCCATGTGGCTGATCAGGGGATTAAAGCTTGGCCTGCCCTTGGCTTCGTAAATTTTGGCAACGGCCTGATCGCTTAGGGCATCTGCACCCAACCCATACACCGTTTCTGTTGGTATCGCCACAAGTCCTCCATCCGCCAAAATTTGCGCGGCCTGTTCAATGTCGTGATGCGATGATCCAAACTGTTGTGTTTTCATGGGTATGACGCTGCGTTTAGGTTGCCCGACCTATTAGCGGCATCTTATCCATATGACCAGCCCACAGACCATAATGAGGTTGATCAGATGCCGTTTCGTGCGCCCGTTTCTGAATACGAATTTATGCTTCGCCATGTCGTCGATTATGACAAAGTCGCCGCAACCACAAAGTTCCAAGACGCTGGATTAGATGTTGTTGATGCCATTCTGAATGAGGCTGGCAAGATGTGTAACGAAGTCATGGCACCTGTTCAGCGCAATGGGGATTTGCATCCTGCTGTGTTGGAAAATGGTGTTGTACGCACCTCCCCTGGATTTGCAGAGGCCTATGGCGCGATTGCATCGGGTGGATGGATTTCAACCTCGGCTGATCCTGAATACGGTGGCATGGGGCTTCCGATGACGGTCACGACAGCGGTCAATGAAATGATGTCTGCCGCATGTTTGTCCCTGCAATTGGCGCCATTGATGACACAAGGTCAGATCGAAGCGCTTGAGGCACATGCCGATGCGCAGATAAAAGCGCTGTATCTGCCTAAACTGATTTCGGGTGAATGGACTGGTACAATGAACCTGACCGAACCGCAGGCGGGGTCAGATGTTGGCGCGATTAGTTCCAAGGCGATTGATAATGGTGATGGGACTTACGCGATCACGGGACAAAAGATATACATTTCCTGGGGGGATAACGATTTCGCCGAAAACGTATGTCATTTGGTTCTCGCGCGCCTCCCTGATGGGCCCAAAGGGACCAAGGGGATTTCACTGTTCTTGGTGCCCAAGCGGATTCCCGATGCAGATGGCAAACCGGGTGTGGCCAATACGTTAAAAGTTGTTAGCCTAGAACACAAAACGGGCCTTCACGGATCCCCCACAGCGGTCATGCAATATGACGGTGCAACGAGTTGGTTGATCGGCGAACCGCATGATGGCATGCGCGCAATGTTCACCATGATGAACAACGCACGATTGGGTGTAGGCGGTCAGGGCATCGGTGCCGCTGAAGGCGCGTTTCAACACGCCTATGCTTATGCTGAGGGACGTAAACAGGGGCGCAGCCCGATTGCCGGTGGCACTGGTACGATATTGGACCATGCTGACGTGCGGCGTATGCTGGCGACGATGAAGGCGGAAATTTTTGCGGCCCGTGCGATTGCATTGGCCAATGCCGCGGCAATTGATCTTGGGCATGCAACGGGGTCTGCCGAGTGGTCCGCACGTGCTGCATTCTTGACGCCCATTACCAAAGCCTTTGGTACCGACATCGGGAATGAGGTGGCCCATATCGGTGTTCAGGTACATGGCGGCATGGGATATGTCGAAGAAACAGGCGCTGCACAATACGCTCGCGACGTGCGTGTCACCGCGATTTACGAAGGCACAAATGGAATTCAAGCGATGGATTTCGTTGCACGGAAATTGATGGATGGGGGCGATGCTGCCTATGCGCTTTTGGACGAAATGCAGGCCACCATCGAAGCTGCGCGTGATAAAATGTCTGATATCGCAGAACCCGTTTGGCAATCTTTGGAAAGCCTGCGTGAAGCAACCGATTGGATGTTGAAACAATCTGATTTGAATGACCGATTTGCAGGTGCGCAGCCGTTTTTGCGTGCCTGGGCGCGTGTTTTGGGGGCCTATTTCCATCTCCGAGCCAGCTTGGCCGAGGGTGGCCAAGGTCCGCGCACGAAATTGGCGCGGTTCTACGTAGGTCGTTTGCTTCCTGAACATATCGGATTACTCCATGCCGCGCGTCAGGGGGGCGAGGATATTTACGCGTTTTCCCCTGAAGAATTGTTGGCGGGCTGATCATGGACGGCATACAACCCCTTGAATATCCCTGGCCAAAGCCACCCGAATTTGGGCGTGCCATTGAAATTGCGCAGGGTATCTTGTGGATACGCCTGCCCCTGCCAATGGCATTGGATCACGTGAATATCTATGCCTTGGATGACGGGGATGGGTGGACCATTGTTGACACGGGCATGGGGTCGAACAAAACACGCGGGTTATGGCGGGATTTGATGGCGCGTGAATTGGGGGGACGGCCGATCACGCGTGTTATTTTAACCCATCATCATCCAGATCACGTCGGATTAGCAGGCTGGTTTAAATCCGAATATGGCGCAGAAATCTGGGCCACACGCACCGCTTGGTTAATGGCACGTATGTTGACACTAGACGTCCAAGAATTGCCGACATCCGAAACGCTGGATTTTTGGCGCAAGGCAGGTATGGATCCTGTGGAATTGGATAAACGGGCCAAGGGAAAACCATTTAATTTCGCCGATACTGTTCACCCAATCCCACTTGGGTTTCACCGTATCAAGGAAGGTGACGAAATCACCATGGGTGGTCGAACTTGGGATATTCGTATCGGCAATGGACACGCACCAGAGCATGCAACATTTTGGTGCCGCGACGAAGATATCGTTATATCGGGGGATCAGATCATATCGGCCATTAGCTCAAATTTAGGGGTCTATGCGACAGAACCAGAAGCCGATCCAGTAGGCGAATGGTTAGAAGCCTGTGAAAGGTTGAACCAATATTCAAA
>JAFMKS010000078.1 GCA_017852835.1 Paracoccaceae bacterium | reverse complement strand
CCTTGGCCACCATGTTCTGGGCCTCACTTGCGACCTATGGCGGGGCGATGGTGGCGGTTTACATTTTTGTTAAACTGGCCCGTTTGGACATGCCCAGCTATTTTGCGCCGTTTGTCAGTGGGAATACAGGCAACATGGGATTGCCACTGTGCCTTTTTGCCTTTGGGCAGGCGGGCTTTGGCTATGCGATTATTTTGTTCAGTGTGACATCTGTCTTTGCCTTTAGCATCGGGATTTACGTGATCACAGGCGGCACATCCTTGCGCAAATTGGCGCGTGAACCCTTGGTTCTTTCAACACTTTTGGGGTTGGTGTTTTTGGTGCAGGAGTGGCAGTTGCCTGAGTTTTTGGCCAATACCATCAACCTGGTTGGGGGGATCGGCATTCCAATCATGCTTATGACGCTGGGCGTTGCGGTTGCGCGATTAAAACCCGCAAACATTCTGAATTCTATTTGGCTATCGGTGGCGAAAATCGCCATTTGCACGGGCGTTGCCATTGTGGTCGGCGCGTTTTTTGATCTGCCCGATGCGGCCTATTCCGTGCTGATCTTGCAAATGTCGGCGCCTGTTGCGGTGACATCCTATCTACTGGCCGAACGGTTCAAGGTGGACGCCGATGCGGTGGCAGGATTGGTTGTCGTCTCCACCGTTATGACCATCGGTGTCGCGCCCTTGGTCCTGAGTTTCGTGTTGGTGTGACGCTCTAAACTTTAGCCTAGTTGAGTTCTGCTCAAGCCAATTGTCAGATTGGCAGACGCCGACCGCCCCCATGGGTGGCGTCTTTGTTGCCACCCACGATTGGCTTCGTGCAATGAAAAACCCATTGACGTAGAGGCGAAAGTTGCCCGCAATACATCCGAGCCCCATCCAGCTTTCATCACTTCTGCCTCAGCTGCGTAGCTGGGGCAGGGTGTTGTTAGATCTCGTTCAAGCGATCCATCGCGGCTTTTAGCTGCACTTCTTCCTCTTCGCGCTCGGCAAGATTTGCGCGCGCTTCTTCGACCACCTCATCAGGGGCAGAGGCGACGAATTTCGGATTGTTCAACCGTCCGCGCAAACCGCCCAACTCCTTGGCCAATTTCCCAAGGGATTTTTCAAGGCGCTCTTTTTCTGCGTCAATGTCGATAATATCTGCGAGTGGCAGGCCAAAGGTGCCACCCGGAACCGCCACGGTGATCGACCCCTTGGGGAAGGCATCCGCATGGGTCAAATCTACAACACGGGCGAGTTTCAGGATCATCGCCTCGTTTCTGTCCCATGCGGCCTGACCTGCAGCGTCCAACTCGGTGACAATCATCGGAATGCGCAGACCCGCAGGAACCCGCATTTGCGAACGGGCGGAACGGATCCCTTCGATCAGGCTGATCACCCAGTTCATTTCACGATCTGCGACGGCGTCCACCAATTCGGCGGCGGTGTATGTTGGCCAGTCGGCGTGCACGACCATTTTGGCCCGTTCGCCCAATGCGCCCCACAGCTCTTCTGTGATGAAGGGCATAATCGGGTGCAGAAGGATCAAACATTGATCAATCACCCAGCCCATCACGCGGCGCGTTTCCTCTTTTGCAGCCTCATCATTACCATTCAACAGCGGTTTTGACAGTTCCACGTACCAATCGCAGACCTTGCCCCAAACATAGGCATAAAGCGCCTGAGCCGCATCGTTGAACCGATAGGTGTCAAAGGCCGCGTCCACCACCTCGCGCACTTTGGCGGTTTCGCCGATGATCCATTTGTTGACCGCTTGGTCGGCCATTGGAACGGTGCCATCGGATAGCACGGCCTCATTCATTTCGGCAAAACGGGCGGCGTTCCACAGTTTGGTGCCGAAATTGCGATATCCTTGGATCCGCTGCATGTCCAATTTCAACACACCCCCGATAGAGGCCATGGCAGCATTGGTGAACCGCAGCGCATCCGCGCCGTATTCATCAATGATGTCCAATGGGTCAATCACATTGCCCGTGGATTTTGACATTTTCTTGCCCTTGGCGTCGCGGACCAGCCCGTGCAGGTAGACCGTATCAAACGGGATCTGATCGACCACGGCCAATTGCATCATCATCATCCGCGCAACCCAGAAAAACAAAATGTCCTGCCCCGTGATCAGGGTTGAGGTTGGGAAATATTTGTCCAGTGCCGCATTTTGTTCGGGCCAGCCCAACGTACCAATTGGCCATAGGCCAGAGCTGAACCAAGTGTCCAAAACATCGGGATCACGGGTTAGGGTTTTGCCAGGCGCTTGTGCCTGTGCCTCGGCCTCGGTTGCCGCACAATATTGATTGCCTTTTTCGTCAAACCACACTGGCACCTGATGACCCCACCATAGTTGACGCGAAATACACCAGGGTTCGATGTTTTCCAGCCAGTGATAATAGGTTTTTTCGCCTGACTCTGGAATGATTTGCACGGTTCCATCGCGCACCGCGTCTAAGGCGGGGCCAACGATTTTGGCGGTCTCGACAAACCATTGATCGGTCAGCATGGGTTCGATCACGACCTTAGAACGGTCCCCAAAGGGCTGCATGATCGGTTTGTTTTCTACATGCGGGATTAGGTCGGCTTCGCCGTCGTCACCCGCTTTGGGGTTGGGGATCATGACGGCATTGCCCTCGACTGTAATGGCGGCCACAACCCGTTCACGGGCCTCCATCCGATCCAGCCCACGATATTCATCGGGGACAAGGTTCATGGCAGCGACTTTATTTTCGTCCCATTCAATTTCGCCATTTGAAATGCGCTGCGCCTCTGCGGCCTCTTCTGCGTAAGGGCGGCCATCAGCGCGCATCGCGGCGCGTGTGTCCATTAGGTTGTACATCGGGATGCCGCCACGCTTGGCCACTTGATAGTCGTTGAAATCATGCGCGCCGGTGATTTTCACCGCACCTGATCCAAAATCAGGATCGGGGTATTCATCGGTGATGATGGGGATCAAACGGCGATGCTCCTTGGGGCCAACGGGAATTTCACACAGTTTGCCAATAATCGGGGCATAGCGTTCATCGCTGGGGTGTACCGCAACTGCGCCATCACCCAACATGGTTTCAGGCCGCGTTGTCGCGATTGAGATATAGTCGCGTTCCTCACTTAGCGTGATGTTTCCATCTTCGTCCTTTTCGACGTAGGTATAGGTTTGACCATCCGCTAGCGGATATTTGAAATGCCACATCTGGCCTGCAACTTCGATGTTTTCGACCTCAAGATCTGAAATCGCCGTTTCAAAATGCGGGTCCCAATTGACCAAACGTTTGCCGCGATAAACCAGGCCTTTGTTATACATCTCAACGAAAACTTTGATGACGGCGTCATGGAAATTGCCTTCCTCATCCGCGGGGGCATTGGGAGCGCCTGACATGGTGAATGCGGTGCGGTCCCAATCACAGCTGGCGCCAAGGCGTTTTAGCTGATTGATAATTGTGCCACCGGATTGTTTTTTCCATTCCCAGACTTTCGCCAAAAACGCCTGACGGCCCATTTCAGCGCGGGTTGGTTCGCCCGCTTTGGCCAATTCACGTTCGACAACCATTTGCGTCGCAATCCCTGCGTGATCGGTGCCAGGTTGCCACAGGGTATCAACCCCCTGCATGCGTCTCCAGCGGATCAAAATATCCTGCAAGGTGTTGTTGAATGCATGCCCCATGTGCAACACGCCCGTCACATTGGGGGGTGGGATCATGATGGTGAACGTTTCATTCCGCGTGGCATTTGCGCCCGCTTTGAAACATCCTGCCTGTTCCCACGCTGCGTAAATGCGCGCTTCTGCCGTGCCAGTGTCGAAGGTTTTTTCCAGTGCCATGAAGCTGCCTCTTCATCGTGTTGTTTTGCGCGGATCGGTCTAACCTGATTTTCGCAAGAGGGAAAGCAACATTGCCAAGAATTTCTGCACGTTGCGTCACGAATACACAGGAGTTGTAATTAAAAGGTGGAAAAGGGTTGGACAGCCCTAAATCTATCAGTAGTGTTCGCACAAATCAAAGACGGATCAACGGGATAGAAAGCACATGGATAAGTTCGGGAAAAGCCAACCTATTACACGCCTAGAAGACCAGCGTTTTTTAACAGGATTTGGTAAATACATCGACGATATCGCACCTGCCGATGCACTGCATGCGTTTGTTTTCCGCTCGCCTATCGCGCATGGTGTGATCACTAATCTGGATGTCAGCGATGCACGTAACAGTGATGGTGTTGCCGCTGTGATTACTGCAGCTGATCTGATCGCTGCGGACATTTCCATGGATTTGGAAGGCACGGTTGTGAAAAACCGTGATGGCACTGACGGGGCAAAACCACCGCGTCCCTTGTTGGCAACGGACCGTGTGCGCCATGTTGGTGAACCTGTTGCGATGATTATTGCCGATACCATGCAGCAGGCACGCGATGCGGCGGAATTGATTGAATTTGATTATGATGAACTGCCCGTTCAATTGGCACTGGCCCCGGGTGACACGGACATCCATGACGAGGCGCCCGGTAACCTGGCGTTTGATTGGGAAATGGGAGATGCTGAAAAAACTCAAGCGGAATTTGATAATGCTGCGCATGTTGTGAAATTAGAAGTGGGGGACAACCGCGTCATCGTGAATTCCATCGAACCGCGTGGATGTTATGCGGAATTTGACGGCGAACGTTTGCATGTTGCCATGAATGCCCAAGGGGTTTGGGCCCATTGGAACCGCCTAAGCCAAATGTTGAACATGCCCAAGGATAATGTCCGCGTCACCAACCCTGATACAGGCGGTGGATTTGGGATGAAGGCCATGGCCTACCCCGAGGCCTATGTCCTGGCACATGCAGCGATGACATTGGGCCGTCCCGTGCGTTGGATGTCAGATCGCACAGAAGCGATGCTGACCGACAATGCAGGGCGCGATTTGGTGTCATGGGCAGAGTTTGCATTTGATGCCGATCACCGCATTAAGGCCTACCGCGTGCATACGGATTGCAACATGGGGGCCTATAACTCGCAATATGCACAACCCATTCAAACGCAACTGTTTTCACGGGTTTTGATGGGTACCTATGATGTTCAAGCGACCTATTTAAGCGTGAAGGGATATTATACCAACACGACACAAGTGGACGCCTATCGCGGTGCGGGTAGACCCGAGGCGATCTATGTCCTTGAACGCCTGATGGATCGTGCCGCGCGGGAATTGGGTGTGGATTTGTGGGAATTGCACCACAAAAACTTTATCCCGTTGGAGAAGTTTCCGTATAAATCAACCACGGGTGAAGTTTATGATGTGGGTGATTTTTCGCGCGTTTTGAATCATGCTGAAATCGCCTGTGATAGGGCAGGATTTGGATCACGCAAATCTGCATCTGAGGCGGCAGGCAAACTGCGTGGTCAGGGCTTGTGTTTTTATATTGAATCTATCCTTGGTGATCCAAGCGAAAGTACGCGTGTTGAATTTAACGACGATGGCACGGTTTGCATTTTTGTCGGTACGCAATCAAACGGACAGGGGCATGAAACGGTTTATGCAAAATTCCTGTCTGATCAAACGGGCATCCCAATGGATAAAATCATCGTGGTTCAGGGCGACAGTGATCTGATCAAACAGGGTGGGGGCACAGGCGGATCGCGTTCGGTCACCGTGCAAAACAACGCCACCTTGGCGACGGTCGATAAAATGATCGAAACCTTTTCCCTCTATCTTGCGGATAAAATGGGTGTCGCGGCCGAGGATATTTCCTTTGACGATGAAACTTTCCGCGCCGCGGGATCAAACCTTACGCCGACCTTCCTTGAGGCGGCGGAAATGGCCCGCGAAGATGGACGTGACGATCTTTTGATCCAAGAGGCGCGCGCAACACTTGAGGCGCGTTCGTTCCCCAATGGGGCGCATGTTGCCGAGGTTGAGATTGACCCACAAACAGGGAAAACTGTGGTCGATCGTTATGTTGTGGTTGATGATTTTGGGAACCTTATTAATCCCCTATTGGCAGAAGGTCAGGTGCACGGCGGTGTTGCGCAGGGCCTAGGACAAGCATTGTGTGAACATGTGGTCTATGATGAGGATGGTCAGTTGCTGACCGCGACATTTATGGATTATGCGATGCCCCGCGCGGTGGATATGCCGTTTGTAAAGTTTGAAACAGAACCTGTTCCGTCAACGGCCAACATCATGGGCATGAAGGGCTGTGGCGAGGCAGGAACCGTTGGGGCAATGGCGGCGGTCGCAAATGCGGTGCAAGACGCCCTGTGGGATCGTGGTGTGACCCAAGCGGACATGCCATTCACCCCGCATCGCGTTTGGCAGATGCTGAATGACGCGCAAAAGGCCGCCGAGTAACGCACGTTCCCGTGTACTGCGCTGGGGAGCGGATGAAATAGGCGCATCCCATTAAATAGAGCAGGTGTGGTTTTGAGGGTCACGTTTGGATATTTGGGGCATTTGTTGGGGCACGAAACAGCGCGGCCTTTGTCCATTGTTCCCCTCATCTGGATGATGGAACATGCCGAGCGCTACGGTCTGCGCCTGCCTTGGGCTTCAATGTCAAAGCCCCAAGCGTTGGCATATCACGTGGGTTGTGACGGTTCATTTGGGTGCGGACCAAACGGCAGGTGAAATTATCAAGTTTTGAATGGATTCATCCATCGGTGTCGGATCGCAATTGACATTGGGCACGGCCCCATCGCACTGTGCCAAAAACGAAACGAGGGGCCCATGGACGAACACTATAGCGATGCATATTTGCGCGACATCCTAAAGCGGACAAAAAATATCGTGGTGGTCGGGGTAAGCCCAAATCCACAACGCCCCAGTTATTTCGTGGCCCGCTATCTTGGGTTAAAGGGGTTTAATGTGATTTCGGTCAATCCAGGACACGCGGGAAAAGAGCTTTTTGGATCAACCATCCGTGCGTCCCTGTCAGAAATTGAAGAACCCATTGATATGGTGGATATTTTCCGCAGATCCGATGCGGTGCCCACAATTGTGGATGAGGCGATAGAGAGGTTTTCGGATCTAAAAACCGTCTGGATGCAAATCGGCTTGACCCACCTTGAGGCCGCAG
>JAFMKS010000077.1 GCA_017852835.1 Paracoccaceae bacterium | reverse complement strand
CATTGGGGTGGGGTATTGATGTGGCGTGGAACGTCATGGGCGAAACCTGTGCGCACGGAGTCCTCTTTTATGGGACTCGGGACGCATGCGCATCGTATGGTGATTTACCCAATTTCACATCCTGATTCAGAAACAGGACTATCGTTGATCAACTGGATCGCAGAAGTCACCCATGATGATCCGGATGCCTATCAAAATATGGGATGGTATCGCCAAACATCTGTGGATGACTTCATTCACCATTTTGAAGATTGGAAATATGATTGGTTGGATGTCCCCGCATTAATTCGGGGATCAGATATTGCATATGAAAACCCTATGATTGATCGTGATCCAATACCCAGCTGGGTTGATGGCCCAGTTGCATTGCTGGGGGATGCCGCCCACGCCATGTATCCAACGGGGTCAAATGGTGCGAGCCAAGCTATTATCGACGCGCGTATACTGGGGGCGAAATTCTTGGAATTTGGCGTGAATCCAGATGCACTGGCGGCATATAATGCCGAATTGCGTGATCCGATCTCATCCCTTGTTTTGCGCAATCGCGATGCAGGGCCATTTGGATTACTCAACATGGTGAACGATCGGTGTGGCGGCGATTTCAAGAACATCAACGATATTGTTTCGGAAGAAGAGCGGAATGATTTCATGGCGAAATACAAAAGTGCTGCAGGATTTGCTCGGGATGCATTGAACAATGCTCCACCTTTGATCGCTGCGGGTGCGAAAGTCGGATAGCAATAAGGTGGATCCGTTTTGTCACTCGTGTCTTTAATTATGAGCCATGGTATTTCTTTTCTCCAGATGCGACTAACTGGCGGGTTAAGACACCACAATTACATAGGGTTATGGGAGGTAAGACGATGGGTACGTTAAATTTAGACAAGGCGCGGTCAATCATCGAATTTGCGCTGAACTGGCGCGAAGAAAACGGGTTGAATCCGCTTACTGTTGCAGTTCTTGATAGCGCGGGCGTACTCATTGCGCTTGCACGAGAAGATGGCGCAAGCAATCTGCGTCCAGAAATCGCTCAGGGAAAAGCGCGTGGTGCGATCAGTATGGGAATCGGATCGCGCGCATTGTTCAACCGCGCTCAGGAACAACCATACTTCATCCAATCCATGAACAGCTTGGCGAATGGCTTTCTTGTCCCAGTACCTGGTGGTGTATTGATCAAATGTGATGGCCAACTTTTGGGGGCGGTTGGTATTACTGGCGACACATCGGACGCTGATGAAGCCTGCGCCATTGCTGCGATCGAAGCATCAGGTTTTGTCGCTGATCCGGGTTAACTGCGCACAACGTTGATCCGTTTTGACATTTGGCTTTGGCGTCCCTATTTTAGCCCTTCAGACGCCAAGGTATTGTGAGCGAATATCGCTTGCCTCGTTCAATTCGGCAGAACTCCCACTCCAAACGACAACCCCTTTGTGAATGATGTTGTGTTGATCTGCGATTTGCAAAAGGTCTTTCAGGTTTTTATCGACGATCAAAATCGACATTCCATCTCCCTTAATCAGTTCAAGTGCTTCCCAAATCTTTTTGCGGATCAAGGGAGCCAACCCTTCAGTCGCTTCATCCAGAATAAGCAATTTGGGATTGGTCATCAGTGCGCGTGCGATCGCAAGCATTTGTTGCTCCCCACCTGACAGCAGATTTCCCATACTTGATTTTCTGGTAGCTAACTCGGGGAATAGAGCATAAACGCGTTCGGCATCCCATATTTGGCCACGCTGGGCATGTTGCCGCGCAGTTGCAATTAGGTTTTCATGTACATTTAAATTCGGGAAAATTTGTCGACCTTCAGGCACCAACCCAAGGCCAAGTTTTGCAACCCGGTGGCTGGGCCAGCGTGTTGTATTTTGACCATCAAATTTAATCGTACCGCTTGTTTTGCGCAAAACCCCCATTATTGAGTTTATCGTAGTGGTTTTTCCCATACCATTTCGGCCGAGAAGGGTCGCCACTTGCCCCTCATTGATTGTCAGATTTATGCCGTTCAACACCTGGCTATAACCATAGTGTGTGACAACATTGGAAAGAGTCAGCATATTAATCCTCTCCCAAATAGGCGTGTTGCACGTCTTGGTTTTGGCGAATTTGATCGGGGTCGCCAGTTGCTATGATGTGACCATAAACCATAACTGAGATGCGATCGGCCAATGTGAAGACAGCGTCCATGTCGTGTTCAATCAAAACGATGGTTTGCTGTCCTTTCAATGCCTCCAGAAGGGTGATCATTTCACTTGCCTCCTCTGGGCCTAGACCTGCAAGTGGTTCATCTAACAATAGCAGTCTTGCATCACTTGCAAGTGCCATCGCTACTTCTAGGCGTCGTTGCTCTCCGTGGCTCAGGTTTGCCACCTGAATCCCAGCACGGCTGCTTAAATCGACGCGCGCTGCGTATTTATGTGCGGCTGTACGCACGTCGTTTTTCTCGGCATAGGGTTTCCAAAATTTGAACGAATGGCCCTGCTTTGCATGAATAGCCAACTGCAGGTTTTCGATGACGCTCATCGAATTGATGAGCGATGTAATTTGATATGTCCGCGCGATCCCTAAGTGTGGGCGCGCGTGTTCCACCATGTGTGTGACGTCAATCCCATCAAATGAAATGGTTCCGCTGTCCGGAAAGACATTACCACTTAGTTGCGAAATCAGCGTAGTTTTCCCCGCACCATTTGGTCCAATCACTGCGTGTAATTCGCCCGTTTGCACCTCCAAAGTTAGATCATTGGTCGCGCGTACCCCACCGTAGGATTTATGTAGCTGGCTGACACTTAACAACGCGGTCATTCTTTATCCCCCGCTTTGGGGATCAGTGCAGAAAGACCACCCTTCACAAACATAACGACGCCAATAAGCAGAAGGCCAAATGGCAGATGCCAGTAAATTGTAATGGTTGAAAGCACTTCTTCCAATATGATGAAGGTAATCGCACCCAATAGTGGTCCAAACGTTGTGGCAACACCGCCCAAAATGACCATAAACATCAATTCCCCAGAGCGCGCCCAGTCGATCATTTCGGGTGAGATGAATGTTGTGAAATTGCCAAGGAGTGCACCAGAAAACCCACAGATCATGCCAGAAATTACATAAGCCGCCAGTTTATAGGCAAAGGTATTATAGCCCATTGCAATCATGCGCTGTTCATTTCCCTTTATGCCTGCCAAAACCATCCCAAATTGTGACTTGGAAATGCGCCATACCAGCCACATAACGAAAAATAGCGATACTGCGCATATTGTGAACAATTGCGTTGAGTCATCGAAATTGACCAATGGAAATTCAGAGCGGGTATCAATGACCAATCCATCGTCCCCGCCGTATTCAGCGATAGATATGAACAGGTAATACACCATTTGTGCAAAGGCCATAGTGATCATAATGAAATAGACACCTTTGACCTTTAAACAGATTAGTCCTGTCAGCAGGGCAAAAATACTGGAAACCAACAGTGCCAGTCCAAATTGAACGAACCCATTGGTTGTCGCGATCGCATCCATTCCGCCATAAAGCCAATGATGCGCAGGTATCCCCACCGCATATGCCCCTAGTCCCAAGTATGCGGCATGACCAAAGGAAATCATTCCACCATATCCTAGAATAAGGTTTAAGCCTACTGCGGCGATTGCCAAAATGCACAACCTTGTCGCCAAATCCAAGTAAAACGGATGCCCCATATAGTTCAGCAGTAGTGGCACAATCAAAACCGCCGCAAGGATCAGACCCTGAACGAAAACCTTTTTTTGCATAGCGATCCTTATCTCAGCTTTGGCGGGAATAAACCCTGTGGGCGAAAGAACAAAATCAATGCCATGATCAGATAGATCGACATTGACGAAATTGCAGGCGCAGAGTTTTCTGCTACCGAACTGGACATGAATATTTTAAAAATATCATCCAAAAACGCGCGTCCTAAAGTGTCGATCATTCCGATTAATAGTGCTGCCAGAAAGGCGCCTTTCATGGAGCCAATACCGCCCACAATGATCACGACGAAAGCCGTGATGATAATGTTGTTTCCCATTCCCAAAGACGCTTCGGTAATAGGCGCGATCAGCATACCAGCTAGACCAGCCAAGGCCGCACCAATGGCGAATACAAATGAAAAAAGCGCTTGGATATCGATGCCAAGGGCCGTGACCATTGTTCGATTTGATGCGCCCGCGCGGATCAGCATCCCTGTACGCGTGTGATTGACCAACCAATATAGTCCGGCAGCGGCAATCAATCCTGCAGAAATTATAGCTAGGCGAAATGTCGGCACAACAATATCTGGCGCAAGTTGAGTTTGCCCATCCAATGCGGCGGGAAGGGGAATTGCAATTCCTGCGGGTCCCCAGATCATATGTGCAAGTGTATCCATGACCAAGATGGCACCAAAGGTTCCTAAAACGTGATCCAAGTGATCGCGTTCATAAAGCGGTCGCGCAATCAGGCGTTCAAACCCGTATCCAATAACCGCTACAATGGGTAAAGAGATTAGAAGCGCATAAACAAAATTTCCCAAGGCAAAGGTTAATGAGGCGCAGATAAACGCTCCCAACATGTACACCGAACCATGTGCTAGGTTCACGAAATCTAAAATTCCAAAAACCAGTGTAAGTCCGGATGCGACCAAAAATAATAGTATTCCCAGCTGAAGCCCATTCAGCAATTGGATGACGAACAATGTGTAATCCACATAATCCTCATGTTTTCACGTGTGGAAGAAGATGGTTGCGGAGCGTTCGCCCCGCAAATTTTTTATTTCATTTTACAGTCTGCTGCGTGCGGGTCGACGTGATTAGTTAGAACTTTGTCGACCACTTGGGTGGTCCAATTTCCGTCCCCATCAACAACAACCTCGCGCAAATAGAAATTCTGCACCGGGAAGTTGTTTGATCCGTAACTGTAAGACCCGCGAACCGAGTCAAAATCCGCAGATTTCAAAGCGGCGCGGATACCATCCATATCAGACATGTCGCCATCTACTTTTTCAACAGCGGCGGCAATCATCCGAATAGTGTCATAGGACTGAGCGGCATAAAAAGATGGGTAGGTGCCATATTTCGCCTTGAAATCAGAAACGAACTTTATGTTTGCAGCATTGTCCAATGACGGATCCCATTCTTGGGTCACTTTTGATCCAACAACCCCAGAGAAGTTTGCTGCTTGAAGTTTCGGCAACGAAATACCGTCAACTGTGAATACCGAATAAAGCGGTAGGTTATCTTTCAAACCCGCTTGGTGATATTGCTTGGTGAATGCACCCGCCGCAGCACCCGGGTAAAAGACAAAGATCCCATCCGCACCAGAGGCTTTGGCCTTGGCAAGCTCAGCAGAAAAATCAAGCTGCGCATCTGCGCCCCATTTTGTTAGGTCTTTGCCAACGATTTGGCCCTTAAAGGTGCGCTCAACGCCTGCGACCATGTCTTTGCCCGCTGCGTAGTTTGGTGCCATGATGTAAAGCGACTTTACACCTGCCTTATTCAAAACTTCGCCCATTGCCATTGGCGTTTGGTCGTTTTGCCAAGATGCCGAGAAAAAGTTTTCGTGGCATAGCTTACCCGCCATCTGCGATGGACCAGCGTTGGATGAAATCAAGATCTTACCAGCATCAAGCGCCGACTTCCGCGAGGCCAGCAAAACGTGGCTCCAGATATATCCAGCCACAAAATCTACTTTATCCTGTTTGACCAGGCGGTCGGTCACTTGCTTACCAGTATCCGGTGCGAAACCATCATCGCCAAAAATCACCTCAAGGTTATGTGCGCCTGCTTTCCCTCCAAGATGTTCCATTGCCAAGTTCACGGCATTTTGCATGTCTTTGCCGATGACTGCGGCGGGTGTTGTCAGCGTTGTAACAAAGCCAATTTTCACATCTGCAGCCAGTGCAGAGGTCGCCAAAAGCGATGTTCCAAGCAACGTTGTGATTAGTTTTTTCATTATTTCCTCCCATGTTGCCTGAGAACACTACTCATAAGATTCCTTTACGTAAACAAACTATTGCTATCTGCAGGGCTGGGTATACTCTAATCTGCAACGTATCGATCGAGGGATAGAGACAACAGATGAATATTGCACGTGATTTTGATCTGAACGCCATTTCACCGTTGTTCATTGAAAATCCGTACCCAACCCTTGATATGTTGCGCCAAGAAAGCCCAGTCCATGAAAACCCAGACGGTTCCGTATACCTAACGCGCTACCAAGATTGCCTCGCTGTGTACCGTTCACGCGATATGTTGTCAGATAAGACTGAGGCATTTGGCGAAAAATTCGGTCAGTGCCCCTTGCTGGAACACCACACCACAAGTCTGATTTTCAATGATCCACCCTATCACACAGTCGTGCGTAAATTGATTTCTGGTGCCTTTACTCCGCGCAAACTTCGCGAGATGGAGGCGCTTATTGAAACCATCGTTGATGATTTACTGGACACAATCGCAGAAGAAAACACTATTGATATGGTGGCAGATTTTGGAACGATTTTACCGACCGAAATCATTTCCTTCATGCTTGGAATTCCAAAAGAGTTCCGTCAAAAATTGCGCGGGTATTCTATTTCAATCCTAGGTGCACTTGACCCAGTCGTAAGTAATGAGCGTATGCACGCAGGTAATCAAGCTGTGAGTGAGTTTAGTGAAATTCTGAACGATCTGATCAATTATCGGCGTGAAAACCCCGACAGTGCGCAACAAGGCGAAGTACTAGAGAGCCTGATTTTTGGAGAGTATGAGGGTCGAAAATTAGATCAGAAAGAGCTGATTCAAAACTGCATCTTTTTGTTAAATGCGGGGCATGAAACAACCACTAGTTTGGTCAGTAACTCGGTTAGTTTGTTTTTGGATCATCCTGAGCAACATCGAAAATTGTTGGATGATCCAACATTGATTGAAGGCGCAGTAGAAGAGTGTCTGCGCGTCGAAAGTCCACTTCAAATTGGAAACCGCCAAGCTGTAACTGATTTCACATTTGGCGATCATAAAATCAACAAAGGGACCTACATCCATACGTCTATTGCGGGGGCTAATCGCGATCCATCGGTATTCGCTGATCCACATAAATTCGATATTGAACGAAAGAACAA
>JAFMKS010000076.1 GCA_017852835.1 Paracoccaceae bacterium | reverse complement strand
AGATTGATCAAACGCTGTTCCCGAATGGCGCGAAATCTGGATGGTGGATGAAAACAGTTCAGCTGGATTTAGAAGCCAAGGGACAAATCATCCGTATCATTGGGAAACCCCTGCGCTGGACATTGGCATGAATTTGGCGCCCAAACGCGCGACTTGACCCTTGGGGCAAACCCATTTTTAACTGCGGGGAACAAAAACAAAGATTTTTACCGCGATGCCCGCACACAACACCCTCTCTGAGACGATCCTGAGCAATGCGCAAATCATCCTAGAGGATGAGGTTGTGCGCGGCACATTGGTCCTGCGGGATGGAAAAATCGCGGAAATTGACCTGTCAGGAACGTCCGTGACCATGGCCGAGGATCTGGGCGGAGGGTTTGTTGCGGCGGGTTTGATTGAGCTTCATACCGATAATTTGGAACGGCATTTGGAACCGCGCCCCGGCGTGCATTGGCCAAAAGGACCCGCGGTGTTGGCGCATGATGCGGAAATGGCGGGGTGTGGGGTAACGACTGTGTTTGATGCGATGCGCGTTGGGTCCTTGTCGACGGGACGGGGAAAATACGCCCCCTTTGCCCGTGGATTGGCCGATCATCTGTTGTCCTTCATCCATGATGATAAGCTAAAGATTAAACATCTCATCCATCTGCGCGCAGAAATCTGTGCGCACACTCTGGTCGATGAACTTGCCGCGTTTTCGGAGCAGGACCGCGTTGGCATTGTCAGCGTCATGGATCACACGCCCGGTCAACGTCAGTTTCGCGATTTTAAAAAATACAAAACCTATATCATGGGCAAACGCGGCATTGATGAAGCGGCGTTTCAAACATTGGTCGATGTATCGATCAAGGCGCGGGAAGACTTGGGCGTCTCAAACGAAAACGCCGCCTGCGCGGCGGCCGTGCGGTTGGGTGCCGTTATGGCCAGCCATGATGACACCACAGTTGAACACGTTGAAAATTCGACAAACCGCGGCATGAGGCTTGCCGAATTCCCCACAACGGTTGAGGCCGCGCGCGCCTGTCGCGAAAGGGGCATTGCGATTATGATGGGGGCGCCAAATCTGATGCGCGGTGGATCACATTCAGGGAATGTTTCCGCGTTGGAGTTGGCTCAGCAGGATTTGTTGGACGTAATATCATCGGATTATGTACCTGCCGCCTTGCTGCAATCGGCATTGATGTTGGCCAACCTGTGGGGGGATTTGCCACGCGCCATGCGCACCGTGTCAACAAATCCCGCCGCTGCCGCAGGATTGCAGGATAGGGGGCAGATTGCGATTGGACAACGCGCCGATGTGGTGTGTTACGAACCGATTGGCGACATGGGCGTGATCAGACGGGTGGTCAGTGATGGGAAAATCGTCGCCTAGCCTGATCACGATCCAAAAAACCTGAAACGCCCAAGGCCTTTTGATAAAAAAATTCGCACCAGATCGGGCTAGGGGACTTGACGATTTACCAATTTAGGCAACATGTAAAGGCAGAAACCACTTTCATAAAAAGGGGGCCCTAAATGGCTTTTGAACTTCCTGATCTTCCATATTCACATGATGCGCTTGCGGATCTTGGGATGTCTCAAGAAACACTTGAGTATCACCACGATCTGCACCACAAAGCCTACGTGGACAACGGCAACAAATTGATCGCTGGTACCGAGTGGGAAGGCAAATCAGTTGAAGACATCATCGCAGGAACATACCAGGCCGGTGCAGTCGCACAAAACGGTATCTTTAACAACGCATCCCAACACTGGAACCACGTTCAGTTCTGGGAAATGATGGGCCCAACAGGCCGCGACATGCCAGGTGAGTTGGAAAAAGCAATCGTTGAAAGCTTTGGCTCTGTCGATCAGTTCAAAGCAGACTTCTCAGCCGCAGGCGCAGGTCAGTTTGGCTCTGGCTGGTGCTGGTTGGTCAAGGACACCGATGGCAGCCTTAAAGTGACAAAAACAGAAAACGGCGTGAACCCACTATGTTTTGGTCAAACAGCATTGCTGGGCTGTGATGTTTGGGAACACTCTTACTACATCGATTTCCGCAACAAACGCCCTGCGTATTTGACAAACTTCCTAGATAACTTGGTGAACTGGGAAAACGTCGCAAGCCGCATGTAATCCTTGGGCGCTAGATGACGATTAAGTTCGGACCCTGCTGGCAGCATTGTTGGCAGGGTTCTTTTGTTTTCGGCGGTTTTTAAAGGTTTGCAAATATCTGCGTGGTGAATTCTAATTCTCCGCCAATCGATAGATTGGCAAGCGCCACCCGCGGTCGGCTTGCGATCTTGATTCTTCGTGGGCCTTAACTCACCGATGCATTTTCGCGGCTTAAATACGCGACCGCACCTGCGGCGTCCGCCTGCACTGTAAATAGATCCCGCAGGGATGCATCAGCAAAACCGCTGTTGATCATGTGATCCATCAGGGCGATCAGCGGGTCCCAATACCCCTCGACATTCATCAAAACGATGGGTTTGGTGTGCAAACCCAATTGCGCCCATGTCAGAACTTCGAAAAATTCATCCATTGAACCCGCGCCCCCCGGCATCACAACAATGGCGTCTGCGTTCATGAACATCACCTTTTTGCGTTCATGCATATTTTCGGTCACCACATAGCGGGTCAGATCGGTTTTCCCAACCTCGGCCTTCACCAAATGGGTAGGGATCACGCCAAAGGTTTCGGCACCTGCGCCTTGGGCTGCGCGGGCCACTGTGCCCATCAATCCAATGTCACCCGCGCCATAGACCAAGCGCCATCCATTGTCCGCAATGGCCTGACCCAATGCGGTTGCCTGTTCAACATATGCCGCGCGATCCCCAACGCGTGATCCGCAATAAATGCAAATTGAACGTGATCCCATGACCTAACCCCTTACGATGAAAGCTTCCTTTTGACCTTGTCTACTTTGGTTGCTATGAACGCTCAACTGGAAATAAAGTTTTTGACCGCTGGGTCATATGGGGGACGAGGCATGAAACTATCACAGGGCCTATGGGCTGTGATCGCCGTTGTGGTGGCGGCAGGGCTGGGTGCGTATATCTGGATCTCGGGGCAGGGGACAGCGCCCAAAGAAGCCGCTGCTGTTGAACAGGTGGCCACTGCGGCACCCAAGGCGGAAACCGCCCCTGTTGTCGACACCGAAGAAGCCGCACCTGAACCCGTTTTTGAAGAAGAACCCGCCGCGCCAGAGGAACCCGTTGTCGAGGAGGTGCAAGAGGCAGAAGCAGAAGTAGAGGCTGAACCGACTCCCGAAGTCGTCGAAACCCCCGTCATCCGCCGCCCCGTGATCGAAGTGGCGCGTGTTGACCCATCAGGCGAAGTGTTGCTCGCGGGGCAAGGCACCGCCAAGGCTGTGATCGAGGCGTTGGTGGATGATGCCGTTGCGGCCAGTGGTGAAATCGATGGGGATGAAAACTTTGTCCTGTTCTTTGATATCGAGCCCAGCGATCAACCGCGCATCATTTCACTGCGCCGTGTCGAGGATGATGAATTTATCTATTCCGAACAAGAGGTGATTGTTGCACCTGGTCAGATCAAGGCACCGATTGCCGTTGCTGTGGCAGAAGAGGCGCCTGAACCCGAACCAGAGCCCGCAGCAGAAGCGCCTGTAGCCGCAGTTGAAGAGATCGCCGAGGACGTCACTGTTGCCGCTGTCGAAGACGCAAAGACAGAGGAAACAGAAAGCGTTGTATCCCAAGAACCTGTCAAACAGGTCGCGGAGGCCACTGAAAGCGACGGCGACACTGTCGCGCGCATCAGCACTCAGAACGTAGATGAACCGACAGAAGAAAGCGTTGAAACCACGCAAGCTAATGTACCTGCCGAAGTTTCAGAAACCCCAGCTGTGGGAGAGGCCGTTGAGGACGCGATTGAGTTTGCTGAAGCGGCCCCTAAGAATTCCATCGAAGATGCAGCCGACGTTGAGATCGCCAAAGCGCCCGAACAGCCCATCCAAGAGGAAGGGGTACAGAAAGAAGAAACACCAACGGTCATGATTGCGGATGTATCAGGCGTTAAGATCGTTTCCAAAGCCCCCGCAAGCGGGGAAAACCCCGAAATCTCCCTTGATGCAATCAGCTATGATGAGGAAGGGGCGCTGACACTCGCTGGGCGTGGTGTGCCAAGCGGTCTGTTGCGGCTTTATCTAAACAACGCGGTGATTGGGGAAACAACAACCGATGCGCTGGGCGCGTGGAGTTATGATGCATCTGCGCTTGAACCGGGTGTCTATACGCTGCGCATTGATCAGTTGAACGCAGATGCGTCCAAGGTTCTGGCGCGTATGGAAACCCCGTTCAAACGCGAAGCGCGTTCAAAACTGCAAGAACAACTCTCTGCCGCGGAAAGCCCCGCACGTATCAATGTGGTGACGGTGCAACCGGGCAATACCCTGTGGGGCATTTCGCGCGAACGATATGGTCAGGGTATTCTTTATGTGCAGGTGTTTGAAGCGAACCGCGATAAAATCCGTGATCCGGATTTGATTTATCCAGGTCAGATTTTCAATCTGCCTGATGATGCAGCAGAAGAACAATAAGGCGTAAATTTTCCTCGGGGCACTGGAACTTCGGTGCCGCGAGGGTTAACTGAGAGCTATTGATGAAATGAGGTCTCATGTCCGCCAAAGCCCAATCTGCAGCATTGCAGCAGCCGAACCAACCGACACTCAACGATAAATCCGCCGCGGATGAACGCCGTTCTGGCATGCGCACCATCATGCGTGTGGCGCCCTATTTGTGGCCCAAGGATCGCATGGACATTCGTTTGCGCGTGGTTGGATCATTGTTGTTTTTGATCCTGTCCAAGGTTTTGTCGATTTATTCGCCCTTCCTTTATGGTGCGGCGGTTGATGCCTTGTCCGATGGGGGCATGCCGCTATTCGCGCTGGGGGCTGTTGGGTTGATCGTGGCCTATGGGGGCGCGCGCATTATGCTGCGTGGATTTGAACAATTGCGCGATGTGGTCTTTGCCGTGGTTGGGCAACGGGCCTTGCGTCGATTGGCATTGGAGACTTTTGTGCATATTCACCGCCTGTCGATGCGCTATCACATCACGCGCAAAACGGGTGGGCTTAGCCGCATCGTGGAACGCGGCGTTAAGGGCGTTGAATTCCTGCTACGCTTTTTGTTGTTTTCAATGGGCCCATTGGTGTTGGAACTCTTGGGGATTGC
This sequence comes from Paracoccaceae bacterium, assembly GCA_017852835.1. Classification (GTDB taxonomy): domain Bacteria; phylum Pseudomonadota; class Alphaproteobacteria; order Rhodobacterales; family Rhodobacteraceae; genus HIMB11. Next base: position 2,093 of record JAFMKS010000076.1, on the reverse strand, counting down.
GACAGTGATGCTGTTTGTCTTTGGCCCCGAATATATGGTGACAATTTTCATCACCATCGGAATTTATGTGTGGTTCACATTCGCGGTCACCGAATGGCGCGTAAAACTGCGCCGCAAGATGAACGAACAGGACACAGATGCCAACCAAAAGGCGATTGATAGCCTGCTTAACTTTGAAACCGTCAAATATTTCAGCGCCGAACAACGCGAGGCGGATCGGTATGACGGGGCGATGCGCGGCTATGAAGAAGCGGCACTGAAAACCAGCTATTCCTTGGCCTTCCTGAATTTTGGCCAATCGCTGATCATTACGTTGGGTTTGATTGCCGTTTTGGTCATGGCGGCCAACGCTGTTCAGGCCGGCACGATGAGTGTTGGGGATTTTGTGATCGTCAATGCCTATATGATCCAGATCACGATGCCGTTGAATTTCCTTGGAACAGTTTATCGCGAAATCCGCCAAAGCTTGGTTGATATGGGGGATATGTTTGATCTATTGGATCAACCCGCCGAAATCAAAGATGCGCCAAATGCCAAGGATTTGACCGTCACAGGCGGGCATGTGCGCCTTAGGGATGTGCATTTCGGCTATGATCCTGCGCGTCCCATTTTGCAAGGCGTGGATATTGATGTTCCCGCGGGTCAAACCGTGGCGATTGTTGGCCCCTCAGGATCAGGGAAATCCACGATTGGGCGGCTGTTGTTCCGTTTCTATGATGTGGGACAAGGCGGGCTCAGCATTGATGATCAGGACGTGCGGGATGTAACCCAAACCAGCCTGCATCGCGCGATTGGCGTGGTGCCGCAGGACACGGTTTTGTTTAACGACACGATTTATTACAACATCGCCTATGGTCGCGATCACGCCACCCGTGCCGAGGTTGAGCAGGCCGCCAAAGACGCCCAAATCCACGATTTCATCATGTCGCTGCCCGAAGGGTATCAAACCCAAGTGGGGGAGCGTGGCCTGAAATTATCAGGTGGGGAAAAGCAACGTGTGGGGATTGCGCGCACCCTGTTGAAAAACCCACCGATCCTGTTGTTGGATGAGGCGACATCGGCGCTGGATACTGAGACAGAGCATGAAATCCAAGACGCACTGGCCCGCGCGGGCGAGGGGCGCACCGTGATCACCATTGCCCACCGTCTGTCCACCATTGCGGATGCGGATCGCATCATTGTTTTGGAAAAAGGTTTGGTTGTGGAAGAGGGTAAACACGACGACCTTTTGGCCCGCAATGGTCGCTATCACGCGCTATGGTCGATGCAGCAATCAGGCGAGGACTAGGTGTCGCGCAACTATGTTGACCAACCAGAAAAGACCACTTCATCGTAACGGGTATTTTACACGATCAGGGTAGCGCCTACCTAAGTAGGCGCTACCTGGCGGTGCCGTAGGGTGGGACAAGATTGTTGGATTTGCGCATTATGCAGAGGTCTTCGGAATGTGGTGTTAATCGCCGAGCTGCTTCAAAGAACGCGCTTTCGCGCCTCCCCAAGAGCGCTTGGGAAAGAACAGACTACACTGATTTCTCGTGGCGATGACTTTTACCAATTCACAAACTAGTCGGCGCCTTGTTGCATGCGCCGACCATTTATTTATTCCGCTGCGTCGGGCAGGGGCATGATCACGGGGTTTGCAGGATTAAGGTGATCCTCATCCCAGATGATTTCCGTGGTCTTTGTGCGGCGTGCTTGGCGGCGTAGGGACCAATCCTTGGCAGCTTTACCATGGCGCGATGCCCCAAGGCGGACCAACAGGCGGCCAATCCACATCACATAGGTTTCAATCCATACCCGCACCGCCAAAAGCGAAGGGGTAAACACCAAGGTCAGAACCGTCGCAATTCCCAAACCAAACACCACTGCTGTGGCCAACTGTTTCCACCACAGCGCCGTGGGGCTGTCGATGGAATAGCCGCCGCTGATGAAATCAAGGCTTAGCCCGAACATCATCGGCGCAAGGCCCGCCATTGTTGTGATGGTGGTCAGCAATACGGGGCGAATACGTTGTTCAGCCGTGCGAATAATCGCCTCGATCCGCGGCATTGTTTGGCTAAATTCCTGATAGGTGTCGATCAAAACGATGTTGT
>JAFMKS010000019.1 GCA_017852835.1 Paracoccaceae bacterium | reverse complement strand
TGGATAGATCAAGAGAAGTCGCAGAGCTAATAGCCCCACGATTGTGGAACACACTGTTCTTGGCCGGTATGACGGCGATCATTGCAGTTCCCCTTGCACTGTTCTTGGGAATTACGGCAGCGCTCTATCGCAATACCTACTATGATAAAATCGTGAGTGCCTCGACGCTGACCACGATTTCGTTTCCCGAATTCTTCGTCGCATACATCTTGATCTTGCTTTTGACAGCCTTGTGGCCTGTGTTTCCATCACTTGCCAATATTGATGCGGCCACACCACTTGGCGAACGTATTTATCGCAGTGCATTACCCGCCTTGACACTCACACTAGTAATTGTCGCGCACATGATGCGTATGACGCGTGCTGCCATCATTAATCTGTTGGCTAATCCATACATTCAAATGGCGCGCTTATCGGGAGCGACCCAACGAGAAGTGATCATCAAACACGCACTACCCAATGCATGGGCACCAATCGCCACGGTGATTGCCTTTAACCTAGCTTATTTGGTTGTGGGTGTCGTCGTGGTTGAGGTGGTTTTTGTTTACCCAGGTATTGGCCAGCTCATGGTGGACGCCGTTACCAGTCGGGATATCCCCGTAGTGCAGGGATGTGCACTGATCTTCGCGATCACCTACATCTTTTTGAACCTATTGGCCGATATCATCGGCATCATCACTAATCCAAGATTGTTGCATCCAAAATGAGTCAGGAACAAACAGCCTATTCCGCCAAGGATGAAGTCACGTCATTCTTGGAAAAGCGGACCGCGTGGAGCCGTACCAAAATCCTATTGCGCAAATCGCCTGCGACGGCACGTTTTGGGATGATTGTCATTGCCATTTACATCCTTGTTGCGATTTTCGCGCCTTGGATCGCGCCCTATGGCGAAGCAGAGGTTTTTGCGCAACCCTATGCACCTTGGGGTGGCGAACACCTATTGGGCACAGACCAAATTGGGCGCGATATCTATTCACGCATGATTTACGGTGCGCGAAATACCGTTGGTATTGCACTGGTAACCACCATCCTGGCCTTTGTCATTGGTGGCGGCCTTGGTTTGGCGGCGGCGATCAATCGCTCTTGGCTGGATCAACTGCTTAGCCGCGGTGTTGATGTGCTTATGGCGATCCCCAGCTTGATCTTTGCGCTAGTGTTGCTGTCTATCTTTGGATCGTCTGCGATCAACCTAATCCTCATCATCGCAATTTTGGACTCGACCCGCGTATTTCGTTTAACACGCTCGGTCGCGGTGAATGTTGTTGTGATGGACTATGTCGAAGCGGCCCGCCTGCGTGGTGAAGGTTTGGGATGGATCATGCGGCGTGAAATTTTGCCCAATATCCTGCCTCCATTGGTTGCTGAATTTGGGCTGCGCTTCTGTTTTGTGTTCCTTACTATTGCGGCCCTATCGTTCCTTGGCGTGGGGATCCAACCGCCAACCGCGGACTGGGGCTCAATGGTGCGCGAAAATGCATCCCTGATCCAATTTGCGCAATATGACCTAAAGGCGGGTTTGACGCCGCTGTTGCCAGCATCGGCCATTGCATTGCTAACAGTTGCTGTGAACTTTGTTGTGGACTGGTTCCTACACCATACCAGTGGTATCAAGGATTAATGGGATGAGCAAAAACGATATCTTACTCGACATTAAGAACCTTAAGATTGAAGGGTTCTCTGATGAAAAATGGCATCCCATTGTTAAGGGTGTGGACCTAACGCTGCGCCGTGGTCAGATTATGGGTCTGATTGGTGAATCAGGTGCAGGGAAATCCACACTTGGCCTTGCCGCAATGGGATATACCCAACCAGGGTGTCGGATCACCGGCGGTGAAATCATGTTCGACGGTGTCGACCTTGCAAAACTGAGTGAAGATAAAAAGCGCGAATATTGGGGCAATCGCATCACATATGTTGCGCAGTCTGCGGCCGCCTCATTCAACCCCGCACACCGCCTGATCGATCAGACGACGGCGTCCACCATCCGCTTTGGCATCAAACCTGAAAGCGAGGCTAAGGCTGACGCTGTCACGCTCTATGACGCGCTAAACCTGCCCAACCCAAGCACAATTGGGAACAGGTATCCGCATCAGGTGTCTGGTGGTCAGTTGCAACGGGTAATGACCGCGATGGCCATGTCACCGCGCCCCGACCTAATCGTGTTTGATGAACCAACCACCGCATTGGATGTGACCACACAGGTAGAGGTGCTGACCGCGATGCGTAAGGTTGTGGAAGAGTTCAACACAGCCGCAATCTACATCACCCATGATTTGGCCGTTGTGGCCCAGATGGCCGATTTCATCAAAGTGCTGCGCCATGGCAATGAAGTAGAAGAAGCCCCAACCCGCAACATGCTAAGCGCCCCAAAAGAGGATTACACCAAATCCTTGTGGTCCGTTCGGGCGCTAGAAAAAGAGCCAACCCAAGAACAAACACCCATCCTAGAAATCAAAAATATCGACGCAGCCTATAGCAAGGTGAAGGTTCTGAATGATGTGAACATCTCAGTGCCGCGTGGTTCAACGGTTGCGGTTGTGGGTGAATCAGGGTCAGGAAAATCCACTACTGCGCGGGTCATCACAGGTTTGTTGCCGCCGATGACAGGTTCGATCGAGTTTGATGGAGCAACATTGCCAAACAAGCTTGAGGATCGCACCAAAGAGCAGAAACGCCGTATCCAAATGATTTATCAGATGGCTGATACGGCAATGAACCCACGCCAAACTGTACGAGAAATCATCGGTCGTCCGTTGGAATTCTATTTAGGTCTGTCAGGAGCAGCGCGTGAAAAGCGCGTGGTTGAATTGCTGAAAATGATCGAATTGGACGAACGGTTTATTGATCGTCTGCCAAGCGAACTTTCAGGCGGCCAAAAACAACGGATCTGTATTGCACGCGCGCTTGCGGCCGAGCCAGATTTCATCATTTGTGATGAGGTCACATCAGCCCTAGACCAAATTGTGCAAGAGGGTATTTTGAAACTTCTGATGCGCCTGCAGAAGGAGTTGAACCTAACCTATCTGTTCATCACACACGATATTTCAACGGTGAAAGCGATTTCGGATCAGGTGGTTGTAATGAACTTGGGCCAAGTGGTTGAGCAAGGTAAAAAAGACGATGTCTTCTCTCCACCACATCCGGAATATACCGAACTGTTGCTGTCTTCTGTTCCTGAAATGGACCCAGATTGGCTGACAAATTTGAATAAAGTACGTCAGGCAAGCTAAGCAGGAATTGCTGATGCACTCTGATTCGTAAAAAGCAGAAACCCGCGTTAATCAAGTGCGTTGTAGTAGTTCAGAGCTCCCGTTTTCGAATTTATCCAAAATTACCATCATTTATCCAAATTAATGCACTCAAAAAATGACGATTCACTCTTGATCACAGGGCGCGTCCATCGTAAACATCGCGCCACTGCTGGGATGTAGCCAAGTGGTAAGGCAACTGTTTTTGGTACAGTGTACCGTAGGTTCGAATCCTACCATCCCAGCCATTATCTAAAAATAACTTAAACCACTTTGTCAGAGTGATTTTGTCGAACTCAATTGTAAAAAACGTGCGAAAACTACATCCGCAACGCATCTACCAGAAAACCCAAATTCGCCTGAACGTTTAGATAACTTAAAAATAACCATCGCTTCATGCCCTCATTCGGTAGCTACGCGAGGTAACGGTACGAAGCTGTATTGTTGTAGGTTTGTGTAATGGGAAATATAGGCTTGGGTGATGACGCCCTGGCACCGCTGGATGCCAGAGCGGAAAAAACTTAAATACCTGCGTCGATAATCGCCTGCGCTAGGATAGGGACAGTTGCACTGTTTAGACCTGCGATATTCATACGACTGTCGCCAACCATATAAACCGCATGATCCGCGCGCAGTTTTTCGACATGCTCTGCCGACGCCCCAAGACGTGAGAACATGCCACGGTGCTGCGCAAGGAACCCAAAGCGATCAGAACCCGACAACCGCTGTAGTTCAGAGGCAAGTTGCGTGCGCAAGTCCAACATGCCCAAACGCACCTCTTCCAATTCCGCGGCCCAGTCTGCCCGCAAGGCAGGATCGCTTAGCACCATTGTCACCAAACGCGCGCCATGATCTGGCGGGAAGGAAAAGTTTTGGCGGTTCAAAAACGCCAACGTGCTTTGGTTCAATCCTTTGGCAGTCGCGTCTTGGGACACAACCATCAACAGGCCAGTGCGTTCACGGTAAATCCCAAAGTTTTTCGAACAACTTGCAGCGATAACTGTTTCAGGAACAGAGGATGCCACCAAACGCGTGCCTGCCGCGTCCTCTTGTAATCCGTCACCAAATCCTTGGTAGGCGATATCAATCATTGGAGTTGCGCCTGATGTGTTCAGGAAATCAACAACCTCTTGCCATTGCGACATGTTCAAATTTGCACCTGTTGGGTTGTGACAGCAACCATGCAACAAAATAACGTCACCTGAACGCGCGTCTGCCAAATCTTCCATCATGCCCGCGAAATCGACACCGCGTGTTTCGCTGTCGAAATAGCGGTATGGCACAACGGGCAGATCCAAGTATTTCAGGATCGAAAGGTGATTTGGCCATGTAGGATCAGACACGAAAACACGCACATCTGGATTTGCCATTTTCAACAATTCAAAGGCCTGACGCACGGCACCCGTACCACCCGGTGTTGCCGCAGCAGCAACATTTCCACGCGCAACGCTATCTGACAGAACCAGATCAACCATGACATCTGAAAATTGTGGATCACCGACCAACCCAACATAGGATTTCGTTGTTTCGCGTTCCCACAATTGCTGCTCGGCCGTTTTTACGGCGCGCATCACTGGCGTCAATCCTTCGGCGTTTTTGTAAACGCCAACACCCAGATCGATTTTGCTATCTCTCGGGTCTTCTTTGTACTTTTGCATCAAAGCAAGGATTTTATCAGCAGGTTGCTCTTTTAAGGATTGAAACATTTACGCGTCTCCAGTTGCGACTGGTACGGTTGGGAACATGCCCCACTCTGACCAGCTTCCATCATAAAGTGAATGATCCGTTTTTCCGATCCGCTCTAGTCCCAAACTTAGGACAGCTGCGGTCACGCCTGATCCACAGGTTGTGATTGCGGGTTTGTTGAAATCAACACCAGCCGCTTCGAAAATCTGGCGAATTTCCACAGGGTTTTTCATTGTTTGATCTGCGTTCAACAGGTCCTTGAAACAGACGTTTTTTGATCCGGGGATATGACCTGGGCGCAATCCTGCGCGTGGTTCCGGCTCTTCTCCGCGGAAACGGCCTGGCGAACGCGCATCAATGATTTCATAATCCCCAAGCTTTGAGGCCGCCGAAACCTGTGTCACGTCTTTGACCATGTGGTTTTGGCGCCGCACGGTCATGTGGCGGTCACGAATTACGGGCGGCAAATCTTCGACAGGGCGCCCCTCTGCCTGCCATTTTGGCAAACCACCATCAAGGACCGCGATGTTATTTTGCCCCATCAGTTTGAACAGCCACCAAACACGGGCTGCTGAAAATAGCCCCATACCGTCATAGACGACAACTTGGTGTCCGTCCCCCACGCCCATGGCGCGCATGCGTGACATGAATTTTTCAACAGGCGGCACCATATGCGGCAAATCAGATCCGTGATCCGCAACATCATCAATATCAAAAAAACGTGCGTTAGGGACATGTGCGGCATCATATTCCGCACGTGGATCACGGCCCATTTGCGGCAAATAATAGGACCCATCCAAAATCCGCAGATCGGGATCCTTAAGATGCGCATGAAGCCATTCTGTCGAAACAAGTGTTTTTGGGTCGTCTTGCATGTTCAGCCCCCTATATTCATATGGCTGCCTACATCCCAAGAACCTGTTAAGCAAGTGGGGCGAACCACGTTCCGCCCCATTTTAACGTCGTTTTAGGTGGTTTATCCCATTTTTGAGCGTACAAAGCCCACTAGCGCCAATAATACACCCCCACCACCGCCACCGCTGGCCACCTGTCCCAGCAGCGCGCCAATGCCCATCCCAACGGCATCACCTGCCATTCCGGCCATGTCGGGTGCGCCAAGCATCCCCAAAATTGATCCACCCAGACCACCGCCCAAAATCCCTGCGATTGAATTGATGATTGTCCCTTGGTTCAGGCTACCAATTAAGCGCCCAACAACGTTGCCACCAAAAGTCCCTGAGACAAGATTAAGAATAAGTCTTTCCATGACACCCTCCTATTGATTGGAATGGGTCATGATTATGAATGTTAGGCGGAATACGTCAGGGGAAAGACCGAGTGGTTTTCCCTATCCGTTTTTCAACAAACGCTGCTTTTGCACGTTCCAATCGCGCTTTGCACTGTCGGCGCGTTTGTCGTGGTTTTTCTTACCCTTGGCGATCCCAATCTTGAGCTTAACATAGCCCTTATCGTTGAAATACATAACAAGCGGCACAATGGTCATCCCCTTGCGTTGGGTTTCAGACCATAGATTGGCAAGTTCGCGTTTATTCACCATCAATTTGCGACGGCGGCGTTCCTCGTGGCCCCATGTTTTCGCCTGCTCATAGGGTGCGATGTAGGAATTGACGAGCCATAGTTCGCCATTTTCAACTTCGGCATAGCTTTCGGCGATGTTTGACGACCCTTTCCGCAGGGATTTAACCTCGGATCCCATCAAAACGATGCCGCATTCCAAATCACTTTCAATCGCATAATCAAACCGTGCGCGACGATTTTCCGCGATGACTTTGTAATTCGTATTTGTCTTTTGCTTTGCCATGGTGGCTTGGATGTATAGACCCTTGTTCATCAAGTCTAGAGGCGCAGAAAAATCTTCCACATGGCGATGCATTATTCCACTGGACAGTTTCAAAAACACACGTAAAATTTGATCAAATTCAGGATAGGAGCATTTGGCCCATGCGCGACGATAACTTTACTAAGGAAAATAATGCCAAACATATGTGGCATCCCATGGGGCATCCTGCCGATTCCCTGGCAAACCCACCCAAAGTCATTGTGAGTGCGCAGAACAGTTCCATCACTGATATTGATGGACACACCGTTGTCGATGCCGTGGGCGGTTTATGGTGTGTGAACCTGGGCTATTCAAATGACGCCGTCAAAGAAGCGATTTCTAAACAGCTTTACGACCTACCCTATTATTCAGCATTCTCAGGCACATCAAACCCACCCGCGATCGAGGCATCCTATCTGGTGCGCGAAATGTTTGAGGCCGATGGCATGGCACGGGTGTTTTTCACGTCTGGCGGTTCAGATTCAGTGGAAACATGTCTGCGGTTGGCGCGACAGTATCACCGACTGCGTGGGGAGCCGACCCGCACAAAATTTATCTCTTTGAAAAAGGGGTATCATGGGACGCATTTTGGCGGAGCCTCTGTCAACGGAAACAACCGTTTCCGGATCAATTACGAACCCTTGATGCCCGGGTGTTTCCATCTGCCAAGTCCCTATACCTATCGTAATCCGTTCAATGAAACCGATCCTGCGACGCTGGCCCAAAACATCGCGAACGCGTTCGAGGACGAAATTGCATTCCAAGGGGCCAATACAATCGCTGCATTTATTATGGAACCTATCCAAGGTGCGGGTGGGGTTATCGTGCCTGATCCCATCTTTATGGGATTGATGCGCGATATTTGTGACCGTCATGGCATTCTGATGATTTCAGATGAGGTGATTACGGGATTTGGTCGCACAGGCGATTGGTCAGGTGCACGGCATTGGGGTGTGAAACCTGATATGATGTCAATGGCCAAGGGCATAACCTCGGGCTACTATCCCGTTGGCGCGGCGCTAATGTCCGATAAGGTTGCCGAGGTTTTCGAAAACGACACCAGTGGGGATGGCGGCATTTTCCACGGCTACACCTATTCCGCGCATCCTGTTGGGGCGGCCGCAGTTGTGGCATGCCTGAACGAAACACAGCGGTTGGATACAAAAACCAATGCAGCTGCCCGTGGGGATCAGCTGTATCAAGGCCTTCTAAAACTGGCCGAAAAACATGACATTATTGGTGACGTGCGCGGCGGGCATGGATTGATGAACGGTCTGGAACTGGTGTCAGATCGCGCAACAAAAACACCAATTGATATGGCAACCTTGAAACATATTCATCAACGTATCTACGAAGCGGGCGCAATGGTCCGCCCTGGCTATCCCAATATCCTAATGTCACCACCATTGACGATTACAGAGGATGAGGTGAACCAAATTCTTCGGGCATTGGACGAAGGTATCAGCGCAATATAGCGCTGATACCCACTATTTTCTTGGTCCAAAACTTTTGGGCTTTTATTTATTCCATTTTTTGAATATAAAAATTAAGCAACGACTCGATTTAGGATTCAAATCATGCACATTACACAAATTTCACAGGATTTTTCTGTTTCGCCTCAGATCACAGCCGCGGATGTGACCGAGATTGCCAATGCAGGTTTTAAATCGATTATTTGCAACCGACCGGATTTCGAAGAACCCACGCAACCTGTATTCAATGATATCGCAAATGCCGCGCATGATGCAGGGTTGAAAACGGCGCATGTCCCCATCACGGCAATGCCAATGCCCACGCAAATTAAGGAAATGGCCAACGCCATTTCCGAATTGCCGAAACCCATTTTTGCCTATTGTCGCAGCGGAAATCGCTCCTCAATTCTGTTTCACGCCGCAAACGGCTAACGCATCGGAATAACACAATGAAGATGCCATCATCTATGTATGGCCGGATCAAGCAGTATGTTCCAATGCTTGAATGGGCCTCTGTCTATAATTCAAACTCATTCACATCAGATGCGGTTGCTGCGATTATCGTCACAATCATGCTGATCCCACAATCGCTGGCTTATGCATTGTTGGCGGGCCTTCCTGCCGAAATGGGCCTATATGCATCCATCTTACCTTTGGTGGCATATGCGATTTTTGGGACATCGCGGGCCTTGGCGGTTGGACCAGTTGCGGTTGTATCACTCATGACCGCAGCGGCGATTGGAAACCTTGGCCTTACATCACCCTCTGATATCGCTCTGGCTGCTGTTACACTGGCTTTTATTTCGGGGGTCATCCTAATTGCCATGGGCGTTTTGCGACTGGGATTTTTGGCGAATTTTTTATCCCACCCCGTGATTGCGGGGTTCATCACGGCGTCTGGACTACTGATCGCCGCCAGTCAGCTAAAACATATTTTGGGCGTTGATGCGCATGGGCACACCTTGGTCGAATTGATTTTTTCACTGGTCGATCACCGTGATATGATCAATCCCATCACCTTAGGATTGGGGGCCAGCACCTTGGCCTTTCTTTTTTGGGTCAGAAAAGGATTGAAACCAGCGCTGTTGAATATGGGGCTTGCCCCACGCACGGCCGATATTTTGGCCAAGGCTGGTCCAGTTGGGGCGGTTGTTGTGACAACACTGATCACCTTTCTCTTCGATCTGTCGTCACACGGGGTCAAAATTGTAGGAACCGTTCCCATGGGTTTGCCCCCCCTCACAACGCCCAGTTTTTCACCAGCACTCTGGGGTCAGTTGTTGATGTCTGGCGTCTTGATATCCTTGATTGGATTTGTTGAATCTGTTTCGGTGGCTTCCACCCTTGCCGCAAAAAAGCGCCAACGTATCGCACCAGATCAGGAATTGATCGGCTTGGGCGCATCCAACATCGCATCAGCTGTCTCTGGCGGATATCCTGTAACCGGTGGCTTCGCCCGTTCGGTCGTCAATTTTGATGCGGGCGCGGAAACGCCTGCCGCTGGTGCCTTTACCGCAATTGGTATCGGATTTGCGGCCCTACTTTTGACACCGCTGTTGTTCTTTTTACCCAAAGCAACATTGGCTGCAACAATCATCGTGGCCGTTTTATCCTTGGTTGATTTTTCGGTTTTGAAAAATGCGTGGTCCTATTCCAAAGTGGATTTCGCCGCCGTATTTGCCACCATCGTCCTAACCTTGGGTTTTGGTGTCGAGGCGGGCGTCTCTGCAGGCGTCTTGCTCTCAATCGGGCTGTTCCTATACAAAACGTCAAAACCGCATGTGGCAGAGGTTGGGTTAGTTGCGGGCACTGAACATTTTCGCAACATCAACCGTCATGAGGTTGAAACCTATCCCAACTTGGTCACCCTACGTGTGGACGAAAGCCTGTATTTCGCAAATGCCGCATTTTTACAGGACATGGTTTATGATCGTATCGCATGTGAGCAACCCATTCGTCATGTTGTGCTTATGTGCTCAGCGGTGAATGAAATCGACATGTCGGCGCTTGAAAGCCTTGAGGCGATCAACCACCGCCTACGGGATCTGGGCGTAAAGTTGCATCTGTCCGAGGTAAAAGGCCCTGTGATGGATCGCCTGAAATGCAGTCATTTTCTAAATGATCTAACAGGTCAGGTGTTTCTATCCCAGTTTGATGCATTTCAATCCCTGAAACCTCAGCAAATCTAACCGATAACCTTATAAGTGCCGTGATCAATACCATGGATGGACCAATTCCCGATCGCGGCACGCACCAAACGTAGCGTTGGAAATCCAATCGCAGCCGTCATTCGGCGCACTTGACGATTGCGTCCTTCGGTGATCGTCAGGGAAATCCATGTATCTAGAACCGATTTACGATAGCGCACAGGCGGATCGCGTTCCCACAAATCGGGTGGCGCTATCAATTCAACCTTGGCGGGCAGGCATTTTCCATCCTTCAGCGTTATGCCGCGCCGTAGGGGATCAAGATCCTGATCACTCGGCGCGCCCTCAACCTGTGCCCAATAGGTTTTGGGTGTCTTGTGCTTGGGATTTGAAATCCGCGCCTGCAAACGTCCGTTATCGGTTAGGATCAACAACCCTTCACTATCGCGATCCAGTCGACCCGCTGGATAGACCTTGGGGATATCGATAAAATCAGACAGGGTCTGACGCTTTGACGCATCCACACTGTTGTCCGTGAACTGCGACAGAACATTGAAGGGTTTGTTGAACAATAGGATCATACAACAAACCCGTCTGCGGGTTTCACGCCCCCACAGATGATGCCGTTCCAATTCGTGATGTCAGGCGTACGATATTTTTGCGCAGCTGGATGATGTGCGTCCAGAACACCCAAACCAGTCAAAATATGTGCAATCGCACATTCCGCCGCACGCATCGTGCCATCGGCAATTTTTAGGGCCACGCCCATCTTGCGCTCGGGGATTATGGCGACAAAAACCGCATCCGCCCCCGTTTTAATCGCGACGCGGCCATCCATGGCGCGCATCAATTCGGTACAGGCCCGCCCTTCGCCCGCAACCAATTCGGGATAGACACACATCGCCTGCACCAGGTCCGATGCCGCATTGGACGCCACATCATTGCGATCTGCGGCAGATGCAAACCACGCCATCGCACGCGCCAATCCATGAACCGTTGTCGCAAAATTTGGCGCCGAACAACCGTCAATTCCATAGCCCAGCGTATCCTGTCCCGTTGTATCCTCAAACGCAGTTAGACAGGCTTGTTGCACAAGGTGATCAGGTTGGTGGTAATCTGCACCGCCCCCCAAATGTTTATTCAGCGTCAAAAATCCCGCATGTTTCCCGGAACAATTGTTGTGCCATTGACACGGGGTTGTGTCCTGCGCGCGCAGACTGGCGCGTTCCTCTTCATCGCGTGGCATCTGCGGACCGCAGCGCAAATTATGATCCCCCAAACCCAGATCAGTTAACCACGCCCGTACACGGTGCGTGTGGATTGTCGCCCCATTGTGGGACGCACATGCCAAGGCCAATTGATCCTGCCGCAGCCCAAACGCCCCCGCCGCACCCGAGGTGATCAGCGGCAAGGCTTGGATCATCTTGCAAGAGGAACGTGGCAGCATCACCGCATTGGGATCACCCCAAGCCTGCACAATATCGCCAGTTGCATCACATACAACGGCATGACCCAAATGCACATTTTCCAAGACAGGCCCGCGCCAAGCTTCGCACATAGGATGGGGCATAGACATCACGTTTCTCCGTTTTCACTGGCAATTTTATGCCAAAGGGGCTTCCATAAAAGTCAAAACTCGCGCTAAGTTGCCGCTGTCGAGTTCAAGGTGTCCTTGCGCATTATTTCATGCATGTTAAGGCGTCAAATAAGAAAAGATAGCAGGCCCACCACGGGCGGAGGGAAAAAATGAACACAAAATTGATCCTTAGCCTCGTTTTACCTATATCATTGATGTTTGGCGGACCTGTCAGCGCACAGGAAAATAGCACTGCCAAGGTTGATGAAAGCGTAGATTGGGATGTTTTTGCTGAAACAAACCCAAAACAATGTTGGGCCGTTTCGATCCCCAAGGAAACCGTAAACACCCGCAACGGTCGCGTCGTGGCCGTGCGCCGTGGTGATATCGCGCTGATGGTTGTTTATGATCCAAACGCCAAGGTGAACGGTCAAATCGTGTTCACAGGGGGCTACCCCTTTGCACCTGATTCAACTGTTGATCTGACAATTGATGGCAACAAATTCGCCCTATACACCAAGGATGAATGGGCTTGGGCGAACCAAGGGGAAGATGCAAAAATCATCGCCGCGATGAAAAAAGGGGCCAAGGCAAAACTTACCGCACGTTCGTCCCGCGGGACGCGGACGGAAGACACCTTTTCCCTACTTGGGTTCACGGCCGCGGTTGAGGATGCCGATAAGCGCTGTAAATAGCGCGCAAACTAATCTTTTTGCTAATTCTGGGCGAATCCTGTATGGGTTCGCCCGACTTCTTTAATGAACAGGTATATCATGACTGTGTCCACGCCGATCACACAGGACGTTTTGACGATCCCTCGCAAATTGCCCGATGGTCCCATGAATTTGGTGGGCCTGACCCGTGCCCAAATGCGCGATGTTTTGATCGAACATGGGACGCCCGAAAAACAGGCTAAAATGCGTGTGGGCCAAATCTGGCAATGGATTTACGAAAAGGGTGTCCGTGATTTCGCAGTGATGAGCAATCTTGCGAAAACCTATCGCGCCGAATTGGCAGAACACTTTGTGATCGAGGTGCCAGAGGTTGTTTCAAAACAAGTCTCGCTGGATGGTACGCGCAAATACCTAATGCGGATCGCAGGCGGGCACGAGGTTGAAACCGTTTATATCCCAGAAGAGGATCGCGGCACATTGTGCATCAGCTCGCAGGTGGGTTGCACGTTGACCTGCTCCTTCTGTCATACGGGCACTCAGAAATTGGTGCGTAACCTGACAACTGCGGAAATTATCGGTCAGGTGTTGGTTGCGCGGGATGATTTGGGCGAATGGCCCGAACCCGGTGCGCCCAAAAACGAAACACGGCTATTGTCAAATATCGTTCTGATGGGCATGGGCGAACCGCTATATAATTTTGACAATGTTCGGGATGCGATGAAAATCGCAATGGACCCCGAGGGGATCTCTCTGTCCCGTCGTCGCATCACCCTATCCACATCTGGTGTCGTCCCTGAAATTGCAAAAACGGCGCAGGAAATCGGATGCCAACTTGCAATTTCCTTTCACGCTACAACGGATGAGGTGCGTGACAAACTCGTCCCCATCAATAAAAAGTGGAACATCATGGAATTGCTGGATGCGCTGCGCACCTACCCCAAGGTGTCTAATTCCGAACGGATCACATTTGAATATGTGATGCTAAAGGACGTGAATGACACGGATGCAGATGCGCGTCGATTGGTCAAACTGATCAAGGGCATTCCCGCCAAGATAAACTTGATCCCCTTTAATGAATGGCCAGGCTCGCCCTACGAACGCTCTGACTGGTCACGGATCGAAGCTTTCGCCGATATTATTTACAAAGCGGGCTACGCAAGCCCCATCCGCACCCCACGGGGCGAAGACATCATGGCCGCCTGCGGTCAGTTGAAGTCTGCAACTGAACGGGCACGCAAATCTAAAAAAGCAATCGAGGCCGAAGCAGGCCTCTGACCCTGCGGGATGGTGGGCGGGGCGATGTGTCATGGCACGAGCGTCGCACCACAAGTACGCAAAAACGCCGACACAATACCAACGTTATACCGACGTAAAACAGACGCCGTTTATTAGGGTTCTAATCGCGCCCGTCCGTCCCGACCCAGCGCAAAAATATCTGCGCCATCAATCACGATCGGGGTCAATTCCCGACCATAGGCCGCGCCCCCATCAATATTCACGCGATTGCCGTAATGCGTAATATTTTGCACGGGTGTATGACCATGAACGATCAAATATTCATGATCATTTTGATAGTCATGAAACTCTTGTCTGATCCACAATAAATCCGTCTCCGTTTGAGTGCTCAACGGAATTTCGGGCCGAATGCCTGCATGCACAAACAAGGTTCCATCGACCAAATAATGCGTTTTTAAATCTTGTAAAAACGCAATATGCGCAGCAGGCACTCGCTCTAAGGCTTGGGCATGGATCTGATACGTGCGCGAAACGCCCCGTTCAATTTCAATATCATAAGAGACAAGTGTGGCGATCCCACCAATGCGATCATTGAACCAATCCATCCCCAACAACAAATGCGGATCATGCTGTGGCGGCGATTGCAGGAACAACTCAAACATGCGGTCATGATTGCCCTTAAGTGTGACCCAGTTTTTGCCCGATGTTTGACCATCGATAATTCTCTGAATGACACCCTGACTTTCTGCGCCACGGTCCACATAATCCCCCACAAACACAACCGACGCATCCGCGCCACCATCCGCGTGAATACGCTCTAGTGCCTCATCCAGTTTATCCAGATGCCCGTGGATATCACCGATTGCATAAATTGGGGTCATGTCCCGCTCCAACAAAAAGGCCGCCCAAATAAGGACGGCCATATTTACGCATATTTACAATGCCTTACCCCATCCGACGCTTGCGCGCCGCCAAGAGTTTTAGGCGCAGTGCATTCAGGTGAATAAACCCTGCTGCATCCTTTTGATCGTAAGCGCCTGCATCATCTTCAAAGGTCACATGTGCCTCGGAATACAAGCTATAATCAGACCAACGGCCAATCGTGCGCACGGATCCTTTATACAGTTTCAAACGCACAGTACCTGTCACTTGTTCTTGTGATTTGTCGATCAATGCCTGCAGCATTTCACGCTCTGGCGAATACCAGAAGCCGTTATAGATCAGCTCCGCATATTTTGGCATCAACTCATCTTTTAGATGCGCAGCCCCGCGATCCAATGTGATTTGTTCGATGCCACGGTGCGCTTCCAACAGGATGGTACCACCCGGTGTTTCGTAAATACCGCGCGACTTCATCCCAACAAAACGACCCTCAACCAAATCCAAACGGCCAATACCATGCTTGCCGCCGTACTCGTTTAGTGTTGTCAGGATAGTTGCGGGTGACATTTCTTCACCGTTGATGGCAACGGCATCGCCTGCCTTGAATGTGACTTCAATCACTTCTGCTGTGTCTGGCGCTTCCTCTGGATGTACCGTGCGCTGGTAAACGTAATCTGGTGCTTCAACTGCTGGATCTTCCAAAACCTTGCCCTCTGACGAGGTATGTAGCAGGTTCGCATCAACGCTGAACGGCGCTTCGCCGCGTTTGTCCTTGGCAATCGGAATTTGATGCTCTTCCGCAAAACTAATCAATTTGGTACGGCTCGACAAATCCCATTCGCGCCAGGGTGCAATTACCTTGATATCTGGGTTCAACGCATAGGCTGCCAATTCAAAACGCACCTGATCGTTGCCCTTGCCTGTCGCGCCGTGGGCCACCGCATCCGCACCTGTTTCCGCGGCAATTTCAACCAAACGTTTTGAAATCAAGGGTCGCGCGATTGAGGTCCCAAGCAGGTACAATCCCTCATAAAGCGCATTCGCACGGAACATAGGGAACACAAAATCACGCACAAATTCTTCGCGCACATCTTCGATGTAAATATTTTCGGGCTTAATCCCCAGCAATTCCGCCTTTTGGCGCGCGGGTTCAAGCTCTTCTCCCTGACCCAAATCGGCGGTAAAGGTCACGACTTCACACCCGTATTCAGTTTGAAGCCATTTCAGGATGATAGATGTATCAAGGCCGCCAGAATAGGCCAGTACTACTTTCTTAGGCGCGGACATTCAGATTCCCCTTTTTCAATTGGCAAGGGCACTAACGGTTTTTCAATCTGGGGGCAAGTCATAGCGCCCAAAATCAAAACGAAATCGCACTGATGTTTCCAAAGTATGCCAAAGTATATCCTTGCAAGGACCGCAGCCCTGCGCCAAAGCTATGTTCATGACGAATTTTCAAGATATGGCTCGAGCGGCCGAGGCAGCAATGCGGGGGGTTTTCCCCGAAACACCATTGCAGAAAAATGAACACCTCTCGGCATTGTATGAAGCCGATGTATGGCTGAAACGTGAGGATTTAAGCCCTGTACGCTCTTACAAACTGCGCGGGGCTTTTAATGCAATGCGCAAGATTGCAGGTGAAACGCATTTTGTTTGCGCCAGTGCGGGAAACCATGCGCAGGGTGTGGCATATATGTGCCGCCATATGAATGTGCAGGGCACGATTTTCATGCCCGTCACCACCCCGCAGCAAAAGATACAAAAGACCAAGATGTTTGGTGGCAACAATATCGAGGTGCGCCTGGTTGGTGACTATTTCGATGATTGTTTGCGTGCGGCCCAATCCCATTGTGCCGAGGCTGGTGCGCATTTTCTCTCCCCCTTTGACGATGAAGATGTGATTGAGGGTCAGGCCTCTGTTGCCGTCGAAATCGAACGTCAATTGGGCGGCATTCCCGATCACATCGTGCTGCCCGTTGGCGGCGGTGGATTATCGTCAGGCGTGATCAGTTATTTTGAAACACGCTGTCAATTCAGCCTGGTTGAACCCCTTGGCGGGGCCTGTTTGTGGGCAGCCTTGATCGCGGGAAAACCCGTTAATTTGGACACCGTTGACACGTTCGCAGATGGTGCCGCGGTTGGGCGGATTGGTGAAAAGACATTTGAACGGCTAAAGGGTGTCGGATTGGCCAATGTGCTACGCGTCCCGGAGGATCGTTTGTGCCTAACCATGTTAGATATGCTAAACGTCGAAGGGGTGGTATTGGAACCTGCGGGGGCTTTGGCGATGGACGCGTTAAAGGACATGGGACAGGCCATTCGCGGGCGTAAGGTTGTGTGTATTTCATCCGGTGGAAACTTTGATTTTGAACGCCTTCCCGAAGTAAAAGAGCGCGCACAGCGTTTCGGCGGAATCAAAAAATATTTGATCTTGCGGATGCCACAACGCCCCGGCGCATTGCGCGAATTCCTAAGCCACTTGGGGCCAGAGGACGACATTAGTCGGTTTGAATACCTGAAAAAATCTGCGCGAAATTTTGGGTCCATCCTGATCGGGATCGAAACCAAAACGCCAGAACAGTTTGATGATTTTTTCAAACGTTTGGACGCGGCTGGCTTTACCTATACCGATATCACCAATGATGAACTGCTGTCGCAATTTGTGATTTAACATGGAGCTTGCTGGAAAAATCGCAGTGGTGACTGGGGGCGCGCAGGGCATCGGGCGCGCGATCGCAGAAGCCTTGATTGCAGAACATGCGGATGTGGTGATTTTGGATTTAAACCCAGATGCGGTTTCCAAAACTGCGGATCAGATTGGGGCGCATGGCGCCGCATGTGACGTGACACAACCCAGCGCAATCCAACAGACAATCGCGGATATCACAAACAATTTTGGGAACATCGATATTTGGATTTCAAATGCAGGCGTCATTTCGGCCGATCCAGATCACGTTGCATCCGCATCCGATCAGATTTGGCAGCGTGCATGGGATATTCACGTGATGTCCCATGTTTGGGCCGCACGCGCGTTGTTGCCCGAAATGATAGCGCGCGGTTCAGGTTATTTTGTGAACACAGCCTCTGCCGCTGGCCTATTGTCACAAATCGGCGACGCCCCTTATTCCGCGACCAAGGCGGCTGCCATCAGCTTTGCCCAATCACTGGCCATTTCGCACGGGGATGACGGCATTCTGTCATCAGTTATCTGTCCACAATATGTTGCATCCTCTATGTTGGGATATGATGCCAACGATATAATCCCAGATCACCCTGGCCTGTTGTCTCCCGCCGATGTGGCACGCGCTGTAATTGACGGGATGAAGGAACAACAGTTCCTGATCCTGCCCCATCCAATTGTTGGGGAATATGCAAAACTACGCGCCAGTGATCCCGAAAAATGGATCAAAGGCATGCAAAAATTGCGGCGCCGCATACTGTCACAAAACGACGGGATTGACCCCAAAACGATGCATCTATTGGTTTAGGTGGCCAATCGTTCCGCAGATTAGTTTATGCAAACTTCGCGCGCCTCTACATAGCTTTGCACAATGGCGGCAATTTCCACATCTTCGCCCAGTCCCGCTACCGCGGCGGCCTCGCCTGCCTGACACAAATTTGCGAACTCTCGGAAACCGATATTCAGTGCGCTGCCTTTTAAAAAATGGCATTGCGGTGCAAGTTTTGCACAAATCCGTCAAATCGCGCAAGGCTGCAATCGCTTCGTCGACCTCTTCCAAAAACAACTCAACGACTTCATCGAAATCTTCTGCGCCCACTTCGTCACGAAGTTCGGACACACGTGCCCAATCAATCATCTCACTCTCCTAATCTACCCAAGGGACATTGTTCAGCGCGGAAGTAAACAGAAAGTAAAAGGCAAAATTTGAACATTTCAAAGTCTATACATTCACCAATTGTTAAATGCGCTCTCCGCATAGTGCACCCACTCAAGAGTGTTCGAGGTATTTGTGCATCAGACGGTTATGACATCCGATCCACCGCGTGAAACGCGCACCCCGCGTTCCGTTTTGGTGGTCGATGATATCGCGTTTGAGCGTACCGAGAACATAATGAAACCAGGTGATCGTTTGTTCATCGTGTCCGATGGGGTGACCGAATGCCCTGATCCCTCTGGTGCCCTGTTGGATCAAGAGGGTTTTGACGCATGCTAGGACCGCTTGTTAACGCGCATGCTCAGGACGTCATAAACGATATTTTATCCGGATTAGAAGCATACTCAAACTTAACCGTGTTTCCCGGCGATGTCTCAATTATCATGGTCGAACACATCGGCGCAGTCACTGATTAGAGAGCGAAATAGGCCCTAATATATTCCCGATCCGCCTCATTCGGCATGACCTCAAGAGCAAGCGGAATGGAAAGGATATGATCACTGTGATCTTTTTCCAGTGGATCGCATAATCGATAACACGGGCGCGCGACATAGATTGTACAAATCTTTTCCGCCCATAAATCATATTCGGGCATAAAAACGAAACGCTTATACGCGCCCAATCGACGTGGCGCGCTGATAATCCAACCCGTTTCTTCGATCACCTCACGATGCAACGCTGGAATTGGATGTTCCCCTGCATCTACACCGCCCCCGGGTAATTGAAATTCACGCTCTTCACCGTCCTGATAGGTTAGTAAAATACCATCCCCAATGGGCAATATCACATAGGCACCGGGTCTGCGGGTATATGGTATGCCCCGTTTTGGGGGTGTCCCGTATCGTTTTAACATGGCTCACCTCTTGGACCGCCTCTTGCTACCCCTATATAGACGCGGTATGCCACTGAAAAGCCGCGAGAGGATCCGCACATGACATTGATTGATAAAATTGCATGGGATGACACCGTTTTGCCGTTCCAATTGGATCGCGCAGACGTTCGCGGGCGTATTGCACGTTTGGATGGCGTCCTAAGTGGCGTGTTGAAACAACACGATTACCCACCAGCGGTCGAAGCATTGGTTGCGGAAATGGCCCTGCTGACCGCATTGATTGGTCAAAGCATCAAATTGCGGTGGAAACTATCGCTTCAGGTTCAGTCGCGTGGTGCCGTGCGGATGATCGCAACGGATTACTATGGCCCCGAGAAAGAGGGCGAACCCGCGCGTATTCGCGCCTATGCCTCATTTGATCGGGATCGCGTTACTGATGGCGCGGGCTTTGATCAACTGGATGAAGGATATTTTGCAGTTTTGATTGACCAAGGTCAGGACATGCGCCCCTATCAAGGCATTACACCCATTGCAGGTGGCTCATTAACAGCCTGCGCTGAGGCCTATTTCGCTCAATCTGAACAGCTTCCAACGCGGTTTGAACTAAGTTTTGGAAAATCCAGTGAACCAGGCGTCGAAGAGCATTGGCGCGGCGGTGGCGTTATGTTGCAACACATGCCCAAAGCCAGCCCATCTGTCAGCGGTGAAGGCGGAAGCGGGGACGACGGATTGCTCGCCGCCGAAGATTTGGTGCACGGTGATGACGAAGAAAACTGGAACCGCGTGAACATCCTATTATCCTCGGTCGAGGAAATGGAATTAATTGGGCCAAGCGTTCCGCCAACCGAACTATTGGTCCGCCTCTTCCACGAAGAGCAACCGCGCGTTTACGATGCGCAGTCGGTCCAGTTTGGATGCACCTGTTCTGAGGATCGTGTGCGTCAATCCTTGTCAATTTATTCGGCCAAAGACATCGAAAAAATGACAAATGATGACGGTCGCGTTACAGCAGATTGCCAGTTCTGCGGAACGCATTATGATTTGGATCCTCTGTCCGTTGGGTTTGAGGCTGTGAAAAATGATGGCGATCCAGCATAACGCGCTTGATCGGGTTGCATCCGTTTTGGCGTCCGATCATCAGGCGTCCTCAGATTTTGATTTAAACCCCGATATCACCTTGCCCGCAGGTCGCGCCCTACGCGATGCGGGCGTTTTGATGTTGATCGAAGAAGGGGCAGAGGGCCCATTTGTTTACCTGACAAAACGGGCAAGCCATTTAAAACACCATCCAGGACAAATTGCCTTTCCTGGTGGGAAAACAGATCCCGCAGATACCGACCAAATCGACACGGCACTGCGTGAAGCAAACGAAGAAATTGGTTTACCCCGAACGCATGTTAAGGTTTTGGGCCAACTTGCATCCCACGAAACAGTTACGGGATTTCAGGTGAAACCAATAGTTGGCCTGTTAACGCGCCCATTTGACCCGATCCTGGAACGTGCAGAGGTAGAGGAGTTATTTCGTGTACCGTTGCACCATGTATTGAACCCCCAAAACTTTAGCGTCGAAGGGCGTGTGTGGAATGGCGTTACGCGAAAATATTACGCGGTGCCCTTTGGTCCCTATTATATTTGGGGGGCAACAGCGCGCATGTTGTTTGGTTTGGCGCAAAAGGTATCGGTATGACAATCGACGGCGCTTGGATCCGAACTGCAGCAACTCAGGACGTTTTTTCAGCGCTTGAAAGCGCAGGATATGAGGCGTTTTTTGTGGGCGGTTGTGTTCGCAACGCTTTAATGGGGTTTGCAGTGGCCGATTTGGACATAGCCACAAACGCCGAACCGCAAGCCATTATAACATCCTGTGAAAACCGCGGATTGAAATGCATTCCAACAGGTATTGATCACGGAACAATCACTGTGGTTTCGGATGGCATTGTACATGAAATCACAACCTATCGACGCGATGTGCAGGGTGATGGTCGTCATGCCATTGTGGAATTTTCTACCCAGATGCAAGAGGACGCCGCGCGGCGTGATTTCACAATCAACGCCCTATATGCCGACCGTCATGGTAAAATTTATGATCCACTGGGTATGGGCAAAGACGATCTGGCCCAAAAACGGGTCACATTCATCGGCAGCGCGGATGAACGCATACGCGAGGATTACTTGCGTATCCTGAGGTTTTTTCGATTTTCAGCAATCTATGCAGATCAGGACCAAGGATTTGATCCAGAAACGCTTTCGGTAATTTCGTACCATTTGGACGGTTTGGACAGGTTATCAAAAGAGCGGATTGGCACAGAAATGCGCAAATTATTATCTGCGCCCGCCCCAGCGCCCGCCATCGCGGCAATGCGTTCATCGGGGGCATTAGTGCGTATTTTAGAGGGGTCTGATGACCGTTCGTTGGCCCTTTTGGTACATCTGGAATCTGAATGCGACGCATACCCAAATTGGCTACGGCGATTGGCAATTCTGGGGTCCATGGATGCGCGGGATAGCTTGCGCCTTAGCAATGACGAAACCCAAAAACTAACCGTTATGCGTGACGCTATTGGTGACATGAAACCACCGCATGCATTGGGATATTATCACGGCGCATCCCTTGCGCGGGATATTTTGCTGCTGCGTTGGGCAAGCTTTAAGCAAATGGCCGATAATGCCGATTGGCAAGCGGCCGCGTCAGGTGCGGAATACGTTTTCCCGATCAAGGCCCATGATTTGATGCCCCAATATTCTGGGCCCTCCTTGGGTCAAAAGCTACGCACCCTAGAAAAGCAATGGATTGATAGCGAATTTCGCCTGACAAAAGAGGCGTTGTTAAATGGGATTTGAGAGCTTTATCGCGCTGTGCATTCTGTCATTCACCGCGGCGTTCACACCTGGCCCGAACAACGCTTTGGTCGCGGCCTCAGGTGCAAACTTTGGTTTTCGCCGCACGTTTCCCCATGTTTTGGGTATATCATTGGGCTTTCCAGTGATGATTTACATTGTTGGCCTGTTTCTGGGGCAGCTTTTTCAATCCTCTCTCTTGCTGCGCGAAGTGCTAAGGTGGGTTGGCGTTGGCCTATTAATCTATGTGGCCTACAAAATTGCCACCGCTGGCGGACTTGGATCATCCGCTGGAGAACGCCGCCCCTTTCGTTTCCACGAAGCGGCCCTTTTTCAGTGGGTTAATCCCAAAGGCTGGTCGATGGCGATTGCGATTACATCACAATTTTCAACCCCTGATGCCCCCATGCAAACGGCCATAATCATCGCCGCCGTTTTTGTATTCTTTGGTCTCGCGTCTGCATCAACTTGGGCAGTGTTGGGGGTATCACTGCAATGTTTCTTGGAAACTGAAAATCGCCTAAAATGGTTCAACCGCGTCATGGCTTTGTTGATCGCAGGCTGCGTCGTCTTCCTATTCCTTGATTGATACTATGGAATACCGGTCCTTTACTTAGGTCTGTTTCCCTGTATTCTGAGCGGCTTTGTTCAATTCCCGAGGTTTTCATGTTTCGTTTTTTTGAAAATTTAGTTGATCCTTATTCTCCGTATGAAGATGACGTGGACCCACCCGCGGGGTTGATGCAGTATTTGGTGTATCACACCAAACCCTTTCGAACCCTGTTTATGATCACAGGCATCGCCACAATCTTGGCCGCAGTATTTGAAATTTTTCTTCTGGCGGCGATTGGATGGGTTGTGGACCTGATGGCTGCAGAAACGCCTGCCTCCTTGTGGGAAAACTACACTTGGCACTTCATTGGCCTTTTGGCCTTTGTTCTTATTTTAAAACCGACACTTTATTTGATCGATTTCATGCTGATCAGCAACACGCTTATCCCCAATGTGGCGACGCTGTTACGCTGGCGCGGCCATAAACATGTCATGCGTCAATCCATCGGATGGTTTGAGGCTGATTTTGCAGGGCGTGTTGCAAATCGGGTAATGCAAACACCCAGATCCGCGGGTGAGGTGGTGTTTCATGTGTTCGATGCGCTTGCCTATGCGCTGGCCTATGTCGTGGGCGCACTGTTTTTATTGATGAATGCCAACACACTGCTGCTATTTCCGCTGTTGGTTTGGGTGATCGCTTATATCTTTTTGCTACGCTATGTGGTCCGCCGCGTTGAACCCGCGTCAAAGGATTCCTCAAACGCGCGTTCTGAATTGAACGGGCGCGTTGTGGATGCCTATACCAACATTCATTCCGTCAAAATGTTCGCGCATACAAAATCGGAATTGGCCTATGTCAAAGACGCGATTGAGGATACGCGACAAACGGTTTTCCGCGAAATGCGTATCTATACCCGAATGGATTTCATCCTAAGTATCATGAACGCAATGCTGATTGCTGGAACTGTTGGGATAGCGCTGTATCTTTGGACCTATGACCAAGTCACCAGTGGTGAAGTGGCCGCGGCATCAGCATTGGTTATTAGATTTAACGGCATGTCAGGTTGGATCATGTGGGCCTTCACCACGTTTTTCCGTGAACTTGGCGTGGTGGGTGAGGGTCTGGAAACATTGGCCGCGCCCGTAAAATTGCTGGATGCGCCGAATGCAAAACCCTTGCAAATTACCCAGGCAACGGTTGAATTTAATAATGTGACGCATCATTATGGGCGTGAAACGGGGGGGGTGGACAATCTGATACTGCGCGTTGAAGCAGGTCAAAAAGTTGGTCTGGTTGGGCGTTCAGGCGCGGGTAAATCCACGTTGTTCAAATTATTATTGCGGTTTTATGATGCTGAATCTGGTCAAATTCTGATCGATGGTCAGGATATTTCGCAAGTCACTCAAGACAGCCTGCGCCACAAAATTGGGATGGTCCAACAGGAAAGCAGTCTGCTCCACCGCTCAATTCGTGAAAACATCCTTTATGGACGTGAAGGGGCCACTGACACCGACATGATTGCCGCGGCACAGCAGGCAGAGGCGCATGAATTTATCCAAACGCTTGAGGATCAATCAGGAAATAGAGGCTATGATTCAACGGTTGGGGAACGCGGTGTCAAGTTATCGGGTGGGCAACGCCAACGGGTCGCGCTGGCCCGTGTGATCCTAAAAGATGGACCTATTCTGTTGTTGGACGAAGCGACCAGCGCACTGGATAGCGAGGTTGAGGCGACAATTTTGGATACGCTCTATCAATTGATGGAGGGAAAAACCGTTATCGCCATTGCCCATCGCCTATCCACGATTGCACAAATGGATCGCATCGTCGTTATGGACGAAGGCCGCATTATCGAAGATGGCACGCATCACGCGCTTTTGCAAAAAGGCGGGCTATATGCTCAACTATGGGCACGCCAATCTGGCGGCTTTTTGAATGCAGATGATGATGTTTAGACGGCTTGCAAATTTAATTGATTACGCGGAACGCGCAGATGGTCCGCCCCCAACCATGCTTTGGCCATTTATGGCTTGGTGCACCAAGGGAACGTGGCCTGTAATCCTATTTGCAGCACTCGCCTCGGGCATTGCGGGTTTCTTTGAAATGGCCTCTAGCATTGTTTTGGGATGGGTTGTGGATGCTGCAACCGACAGCACGGGATCAGGATTTTTTATCGAAAACCTTCCCCTACTGATTGGTGGCATCCTATTTTTCATGATCGCACGCCCCGTGTCATTTGGGATCAGTTCACTGGCGCAAACCTATATCCTGCAACCTAACATGTTGAACCTGATCATGTTGCGGATACATCGATGGACAATGGGGCAATCGGTTGAATTCTTTGAAAACGATTTTGCAGGCCGTATCGCACAAAAGGAAATGCAAACAGCAACCAGTGCCACAAATGTTGTGATCGAATTTGTTCACACAATCGTTTTTTCGATTGCATCGGTTCTAGGTGCGATGGTCATTGTCGCTGGACTTGATCCATTGCTAAGCCTCTTTGTCCTCGCCTGGTTGGTGGCATACATCTATTTCATCAAAAACTTTATGCCCAAGATGCGAAAACGATCAGCCGCACATGCGGACGCACGCGCAGTTGTTGTGGGGCAGGTCGTGGATGTGGTGACAAACGTAAAAACCGTAAAACTGTTTGCCAATGTCCGGCATGAGGACAACGCAATTCTGGCCGCGATGAAGGGGTATTTTGAGCGCTCTCTTGATCGTGCAGAGGTCATGGTTCTATTTCGCTTCCTCCTTTTGGTTTTAGCGGGCATTATGCCGATTGTTCTGATTGGATATAGTGTTGTTCAATGGTCAAACGGTCTGGCGACCGTCGGTCAGATTGCCGCCGCAGGTGCTGTTGGTTTGCGACTGGCGCAAATGACAGGGTGGGTCAGCTTTACCCTTATGAATATTTACGGCAGCATTGGTGAAGTTGAGGATGGCGTACGCACACTTAGCAAACGTTGGAACCTGAACGATGACGCAAACGCACGCGCGTTAAATCCAAAACCAACGACGATCACATTCGACAACGTAAGTTTTCGGTACGGACAAGAAAAAGGCGGCATCGAAAACATCGATTTATCAGTCAAAGCGGGCCAAAAAATTGGGATCATTGGGGCATCAGGTGCTGGGAAATCGACCTTGGTGAATTTGGTTTTGCGCCTTTATGATGTTGAAAATGGTTCGATCAAAATTGCGGATCAAAATATTGCCAAAGTGACCCAAGATAGCCTACGCGCCAGCATCGGCATGGTCACACAAGAAACCGCCATGTTTAATCGATCCGCGATGGATAACATTCGATATGGACGCCCAGAGTCGAGTGATGCAGACGTAATCGAGGCCGCAAAACGCGCCGAGGCGCATGATTTTATTGTCGACCTCATCGACGGCAAAGGTCGCCAAGGGTATCAGGCGCATTTGGGCGAGCGCGGTGTCAAACTGTCCGGTGGTCAGCGGCAGCGTATCGCGCTGGCTCGTGCGATATTAAAGGATGCCCCGATCCTTGTGTTGGATGAAGCAACAAGTGCGCTTGATAGTGAGGTTGAAGCATCAATTCAAACATCCCTTTACGAATTTATGCAGGGTAAAACGGTTCTTGCCATCGCGCACAGGTTATCAACACTATCGGAAATGGATCGCATCATCGTGATGGAAAACGGCCGCATTGTTGAGGACGGAACGCACACCACTCTGCTGGCACAAAATGGGTTATACGCGCGGTATTGGAATCGGCAATCTGGTGGTTTTATCGGCGCACAAGACGCAGCAGAATAACTATTCCAATCGGCCCAGTTTCGCATTATTTCCTGCGCTATGACCGAATTCATAATTAAACGCCTAGGGCATCAAGGGGACGGGATCGCAGATGGCCCCGTTTATGCTCCTCTGACCCTCCCCTCAGAAGTGATAACTGGTACACTGGATCAGCAAATCCTTCGGGATGTGCGCATCATCACCCCCTCGTCAGATCGCGTACGCGCCGCCTGTCGTCATTACAAATCCTGTGGTGGGTGCAGCCTGATGCACGCAAGCGATCCATTTGTTGCAGAGTGGAAAGTTGGTGTCGTAAAAACCGCACTTGCCGCACATGGGTTGGAAACAGAATTGCGCCCTTGCCTGACCTCCCCTGCGCAATCGCGCCGCCGTGCCACATTCTCAGTACGTCGCACGAAAAAGGGCGCGTCAGTGGGATTTCATGCACGTGGATCGGATGTAATCATTGAAAACCCTGACTGTCAGTTGCTTGACCCAGACTTGATCGCTGCACGCGAGACGGTCGCGCAATTGGCCGTGATCGGTGGATCGCGCAAAGGCGAAATATCAATCAATGTCACATTATGCGCCAATGGACTGGATGTGGCCGCGTCAGGCGGAAAAGAGCTGGATGACCAATTGCGGATGGATTTGACGCAGGCCTGTGAAACACTGCGCCTTGCGCGTCTGTCATGGCATGGCGAAGTGATTGCGATGCGGTTGCCACCCAGTCAGGAATTTGATGGCATCATCGTTGATCCACCATCTGGTAGTTTTTTGCAGGCAACTAAACAGGGCGAAGGCGATTTGATCGCCGAGGTGCGCAACATCATCGGCCACCAAAATCGGATTATTGATCTGTTTGCGGGTTGTGGCACCTTCTCTTTACCCATGGCACGAAATGCAGAAGTGCATGCCGTCGAAGGCGAAGCCGACATGCTG
Organism: Paracoccaceae bacterium; assembly: GCA_017852835.1. Lineage (GTDB taxonomy): Bacteria > Pseudomonadota > Alphaproteobacteria > Rhodobacterales > Rhodobacteraceae > HIMB11. The sequence continues at coordinate 9,911 of JAFMKS010000019.1, read as the reverse complement.
CGTGCATTGGACAAAGCGTGGCGCCACGCAACAGGATTAAAGCGGGTCACCACCGAAACACGTGATTTGTTCCGCAGACCATTACAACCAGATGAATTGCGCAAATTCGATGCCGCAATCATTGACCCGCCCCGCGCAGGGGCAGAGGCACAAATTGATGAACTTTCTGCATCTGACATCAATTTAATTGCCTATGTTTCGTGCAATCCAACGACCTTCGCACGTGACGCTGCGCACTTGGTGTCGCGTGGTTTCGAAATAGAATTCGTACAAACAGTCGATCAATTTCGTTGGTCCACTCATATCGAATTGGTTGCAAAATTTTCGCGTAACTAACCCTTTGAATGTATGGCACCAAACCGAGGTTTCTGTTATTCTATCCACAGAGCAGTAAGAGGCAAAAATGGCCCGTATCCTTGGAATTTTGGCGTTGATCCTTGTGATTGGTGCTGCAGCGATTGCAAAAACAATCCCCGAATATGACGGGGAACCCGTGACCGCGATTGTGGTGCATAAAGAGGCCCGCAAGATGTTTCTGATGCATAATGACACTGTTTTGCGCTCCTATAATATCGGGTTAGGCTTTGCCCCTGATGGTCACAAAAAGATTGAGGGGGACGGTAAAACACCTGAAGGCCGCTATGTGATCGACCGAAAAAATCCAAACTCAAAATTCCATTTATCAATTGGTATTTCCTATCCCAACAAAGCGGACCGCTCATATGCCAACAGCATCGGCAAATCACCAGGTGGCGATATCTTTATTCATGGCAATCAGGATCTCAAACACCGCATCAAACAAGGTTGGCGCTATTTTTTTGACAAAGATTGGACCGCGGGATGCATCGCTGTTAGCGATGCAGAGATGACCGAAATTTATTCAATGATAGGGATTGGAACGCCAATCACTATCCAGCGGTAACATCACGCGCACTTAGCATTGGTCCGCCTGTCACAAGCGTCCACCATATTTTACCATTAGGCTCTTGAAACCACGAAAATCCCATCTCTGTCGCGCCTTCGTCCATTAGGACAAAGCGCGTGGCATCATCCTCTAACCATGCGGTTAACGTTAGGATTTCGCTTTCATAGGTCTCAGAAATCGTTTCACCCAAAAACTGCTTTTCATATCCAACGCGTTTCACCCGGTCGAGCGGAGAAGAGCCATCAGATCCAAAATGCCATGGACGATTTTGCAATGCCATGTCGCGCGAATGCGTTGCCGCTGCAGCTGTTAATTTTGCATTAAAGGTAAGTTGATTTAATCCAGCGCCACTTCGCAGCGCATTGACTGCGTCTAGCATTCGAAATTGAAGAGTTGCCGCATCCACGGTTGCCAGGTCATACAATTTCGGAAGGGGTTTGCCATCTGCCGCCAATTTTTCTTCTGGGACGACTCCACAGGCTGCGATAAATACCAAGAGAAGAATTGATAACCACTTATTCATTTATTTTACCTAACCGTGCTTTCTACTAGCCACATACCCTTGCCACCGTGACTTTTCAAACCCACAACGTCGAATTTTGCGAAAAACACAAGAGTTTGATTTGTCATTGTTGGGTTAACGTCATATTTGGGTGAAATATATTAAGACGGAGGAACATCATGGTAGGATTTACCAGACGAAGTTTTGTCGCAGCTAGCGGTGCACTGTTAGCAACCCAGGGCCTTTCAGAAACTGACAACGTAAATTCTGAAACCACAACGGAACAAGAAAGCGACGTTACTGGCGTTGTACGTCACAATATTTCCAGTTTCCGTGCGTTAGATTGGCGTCCCTACTTCAACTCACTGAAAAATGGCGCAATCTTGGTCGATATTTCTTCCCGAGCGTTACATTTTTGGTCACAGGATGAAAAAACGTACCGTCTCTACCCCACTTCGGTCCCAATGAGCGAAGACCTAACTAAAAGGGGATACACTAGAATTGTAAAAAAAGTTGAAGGTCCGTCATGGCGACCAACGCCTGCTATGAGAGAAAGAAATCCTGAATGGCCTGAATTTATCGGACCAGGCCCTGATAATCCACTTGGAACCCACGCTTTATATCTGAGTTGGACCTACTTTAGGATCCATGGAACTCATGACACTCGAAAAATTGGTAGAAGATCATCAAATGGGTGTATTGGCCTCTATAACTCACAAATCGCTGAGCTATATGCTGCCACCAAGGTTGGAACCCAAGTTCTATTAATTTAATTTTCTGGCTTATTAGAAATGATCACTAACTGACATTAACTTGATATATACTCGACGAATTGGGCTTACGTAAAAATCTGTCCTAAGGAGCATGCACATTTTGCCAAATAAGCGATAATAAAATTAAAAAGATCGCTCCTACAACGACATTCGTTAGGGATGCAACATTTACTTTCGCTAGTAGCCCACCGGCGCCACAAGTAAGATCCAACACCCATTCTTCTTGCGTCTGAAGCAGCATCATCATCTACCTCTGGTTAGGTTCTTCCCGCGCTACTATAGCTTGCAATCGCTGCCGCAACAGACAAGAAATAATCTTTCTTTTCTAACGAATGCTGAATGGCTGCGCTGCTCACGTGCGGCGATTTGCATTTTTAAGTATTTGACATCCTTATATCCAGCCCGCTAATTCCGCGTCCATAAGGATTGGGCGAACATGAACGGCATTTCCATAAAAGACGTGAGTTATCAGATAAATGACACCGTAATCCTAACGGAGGTGTCGTTTAAATCTGATGCTAAACGAATCGCCGTTCTAGGGCGCAACGGATCTGGAAAGTCCACACTATCACGTTTGATTTGCGGACTTGACCGCCCCTCTCAGGGAACAATCCACATTAACGATATTGATGTGTACCACGACAGACGCGCGGCATTGGATACGATTGGGATGATATTTCAAAACCCCGATCATCAAATCATTTTCCCAACGGTGATTGAAGAAATGATATTTGGTTTAACCCAAATGGGCATTGATAAATCATCCGCGGTACAGCGCGCCATTTCATATTTGTCAAAATTTGGAAAATCGGATTGGCATGATCGTGCAATCAGCACGCTTTCTCAAGGGCAGAAAAAGCTGCTGTGCCTCATGGCGATTTTGGCGATGGAGCCAAAGGTAATTATACTCGATGAACCCCTAGCTGCCTTGGATATTCCAACACAGCGCCAATTAACACAGATTTTGCAATCTTTACCACAAACTCTTATATACATCACTCATGATACGACACCTATCCAGGATTACGATGTAGCGATCTGGTTGGAACAGGGTCAAATCGTTCAAACAGGGTCACCTGCAAATGTACTGCCAAGATTCATCAACGAAATGAACCAGATTGAGGTTCTTTAATGCTGACCCTCACATCACCGCAAAAAACTATTTTTCATAAAATTTCAGCAAGTCAAAAATTATTGGCGCTATGTGTTTTATCAACGGCGCTGTTTCAAGTTGGATCACTGTTCATTCTATCTGGCCTGATATTTACGGTGATGGCGCTGTATCTTGCCCAGGGATGGTCATTTGCAAGATTTGGGGCGCGTATGCTTTGGCCCCTTTGGCCATTTGTCGCAATTATTGCGCTATATCACGGTGTCACGAACGATATCGAGACCGGTGGCGAAATAATTCTACGCATGCTGATCGCGGTTGCATTGGCAAACCTGGTGACAATGACCACAACTCTAAATGATATGATCGATGTACTGATGCGATTGTTACGCCCACTAAATTGGTTCGGGGTATCTACAAAACCTGTGGCAATCACCATTGCCCTGTTCATTCGTTTCATTCCAACTCTGATCGATCGCAGTATCACAATGCTTGCGGCGCTTCGCGCGCGGTCCGCAGGAAAATCTGGCTGGCGCATCATTGTGCCCCTGACGCTTTCGGTGTTAAACGATGCCGAACACGTGGCAAATGCACTCCGAGCGCGCGGCGGTGTTGGGACGAAAGACAAAGGATAGCCAAAATGGAACGATCAACCGTACTAATCGCTGTTCTCGCGGCATTGGTTGCAGCACTGGGTTTGGTGCCAAAATTCACACTTGCCTTCGGTGTTCCAATTACTGCTCAAAGCTTGGGTATTATGATGTGTGGAACGGTTTTGGGTGCGAAACGCGGCGGTGCAGCGGCTTTGCTGTTCATTGTATTGACGCTTGCTGGACTTCCACTATTGGCGGGTGGCCGTGGTGGCCTTGGCTTGCTGTCTGGACCTTCTGTTGGTTTTATCATCGGCTTTCCGCTCGCAGCATTTGTGACAGGTTGGGTCATGGAACGTGTGCAAACGAATGTTCTAACATCGTCCTTTATCGCCTCATTCATGGGGGGTGTGGTCGCCCTTTATATCCCAGGCGTCATTGGAATGGCCTTGATTTTGGACAAGTCGTTAATGGCTGCATTTGGCCTTGTTTCGGCCTTCGTCATTGGTGATCTGGTCAAGGTCGTTATCTGCGGTTTCGTGACCCAAGCGATCTATCGCGCGCAACCTGAAAAAGTTCTATCACGATCTTAAGCACTCCGCTCAAAAATCACCGCGCTGCCTAATCCACCAACAGCAGCAATAGCCGCCAACCCTGATTGGGCAGGTTGCAAATCGTGGAACAGGCGCACTGCAAGGATCGCGCCAGATGCTCCAATCGGATGTCCACGCGCGAGCGCACCACCACACATGTTCACAGAAGTCATATCCAATCCTGACCCATCAATACACGCCATGGATTGCACGGCATAGGCCTCCATCATCTCAACCCGATCTATGTTCTTTCCATGTTTGGATAAAACACCTTTGATCGCAGGAATGGGAGCAAGTGCCGGATCTTCGGGTGCGGCCCCAATCGTCTGTGCTGGCCCGACAGTCAATGAGTGCAAAACATTCGTTTCAAAATCATCTGCAACAACTACAACAAAGGCGGCCCCATCGGCGGCAACGGCAGCGGTGGCAGCTGTAACAGTACCCGCCAGCAAAGGTGCCTTGGCCAAGACTTGTTCGCTTAGCTTACGGGCGTAGAGGTCGCGGGTTATGCCCGCAATTTCGACGATTTCATGCGCGAGGTGATCCCCTGCGTCCAATGCGCTTTGATGTGATTTTTGCGCATAAGCCTCTTGCTTCTCACGCGAAATCGAATGCTTCGCCGCCAACAATGCCATGGCCTCATGCGGATCGGGGTCAAATGCAGGTTCTGGTGCAAATGCTGGACGATCGTAGGCCACGCCGATATCAGCACCATGATTACTATGCATGCGCAATGGACGGCGTGAATAGCTTTCCACACCGCCTGCAACAACGAGACGCGCGCGTCCTGCATCCACCATATCAGCCGCACGTATGATCGCATCCAAACCTCCAACACATTGCCGATCAATAGATAACCCCGCAACATCTACTGGTAAGCCCGCAGCCAAGGCGCACAAGCGTGCAGGGTTCCCGCCTGCTCCTAATGCGTTTGATACGACCAATTCATCAACCTGATCTGTTTCCACACCCGCTTGGTCTATAACACTTTGAATAACAGGTGCTGCCAATTCGTGCACCGACAAATGTGAAAATGCCCCAGCACGAGGCACAACTGCCGACCGCAATGCCCCTATAATTTTTGCCATGCACCCTCCAACGCGGTTGAGACAATTTCCTGATAATTTGGCTTACCAGACACCAACATGGGCCATTCATCCAATCCATACATACGCCAACGATCGACAATTACTCCACGTTCTTTCAAGTCACCTAAAATGCGCTGAGGATGATCACCATCTGTTTGATCTGAGCACAGCGCAACATAAATACGTGCTCCGCGCAACGGATCGTCTACAGGAAAAACCGCCGATGCAATGACTTCGGGTTTGGCATTCAGATACTGCTCTATGTCCTCTGGAAAAATGGTTTTATCGGAAACCGTGAACACCCGTGATTTTCGACCAGACAAAAACAACTGCCCTGCATCGTCTATTTTTCCAAGTTCCCCAATCGTCAACCAACCATCCTGCCAATGGGTGTCGGGCGCATGACCATGCGCGTATTCCAAAAACACATAAGGTGATTTTACCCAAACATCACCAATGCCATCGCTATCGATGTTTCGGATATCAATTTCGACACGCGGAAACGCGATCCCAACAGATGCCGCATCATGATGTGGTTCTGCCAAAGTGATGAAACTGGTTTCTGCGGCTCCATAAAACTGCAAGATTTGCGCATTTGGAGCAAGAGATTGGACCCGTACACGTGTTTCAGAATCTAGCCGGCCGCCCCCGATAAAGACAGTCTGCACATTTTCCAAAACGCAATGCGACTTGGATAACATTCGCATTTGCGTCGGTGTAGCGTAGATCACATCAATACCTGCGCTTGCAAATTGTTGCGCCTGCTCCTTTGGTGATCTGCCAACGACGGACACGCAGCGATATCCCAAAATTTGCGCCTCAACCGCTGCATAAAAGGCAAGCGAATGTCCCAGATCCCCCAAAATACCGTAACATTCCGCAGAATTGGTAAATTTTTCAAAAATCACCCGAATGCTGGTCAGCCAACTTTCGGCGGTTCTGCGAATACGTTTTGGCTTCCCTGATGTTCCGCCCGTTTCGCATTGAAAGACGCCTCTATCCGTTTGGGTGTCTGCAGATGTGATGCCGTTCTGACCGATAATAGGCTCTTGCCCTGCACCGATAATTGTCCAAAACCTGTCCAAGAGAGTGGCCTGACACCCATTTGGGGACAGATCAATAAATTCAGCGTCTGGGTGAGGTTTGAAATGATCCAAGGCCAAGGCGCGTTCCAAATAAAAAAGGCGGTCGTGAAGATCACTTACCGCCTTTCGCATGACTTGTCACTCTGCGCCTAGAAAAGCCCCTGTTCTTTCGCCATCAAGGCCGCTTGTGTTCGGTTTGCCGCGCCAATTTTGCGGTAAAGTGTTTTCACATGCAGCTTGATCGTTGGTTCCTGCAAATCTAGATCGCGTGCAATTTCTTTGTTCGACTTCCCCTGAGACAGCCCTTCAAGAACCTGAAGTTCACGGCGTGACAGTTTTTCGGCCAATGGGTTTGGCGCAGCAGCCTCTTCTTCTTGAGTCATAAAGTCGATGGGCGCGTATTGTTCACCCATTGCCATGAAACGCACAGCATTTATAAGCGACTTTGCAGAAAGAGTTTTAGGGACAAAACCCGCAGCGCCCTCTGCCAACGCCTCTTCCGCGACAGATTTGGTGGCGATACCTGACATCAAGGCAACCTTTTGTCCACCATTATGGGCCAGCGCTGTTTTTAAACCTGTCACACCCTGCATACCCGGCATTTTATAATCAAGCATGATCAAATCAAATGGTCCCTGCGCATCAACAAGCGCCATCGCGCCATCAAAATCAGAAGCAGTGACAGTTTCAATATTACCTTCACCTTTTAAAAATATAGCCAATGTATCACGCAGGAGATCATGATCGTCAGCAATAAGAATTTTCATTTCGTCACCTAATTATATTTTTATCTCTTTTTACACAGGACCTAGCACAGCAGATCATTGCTCAGCACTGATATTAAATGCCGCTAATTCCATTGCTACTCTTTTGTATCAAATATACCCTTTTTGATGAGTTCTATTCTTTTTAGGACGGACAGTTTTAAAATTCAATCAAACTATTTGGTCCATTAGAAATTTATGAACGCGAAGTTTTAAATCATAAAAGTGTTGCACCGCAAATTGCAAATGACACTTTATTGGATGATGACTTTGCCATAGCATTGAAGATGATAACAGCTCCAATCAAGGAAGATTTGGTTACAATCAGCCGCATACGACAAGGATGTCAAAATGACAGACGAAATATTGAACATCCGGGTCCTTGGCGAAATCTCAGCACAATTGGGCCATGACACTACACAAATGCTGCTAAACCGCTACGAAGACGAGGCGAATGCTTTGATGACCCTTTTGAACTCGCAACAAGGCAAGGACGCACTCGTAGAGGATTTGATCAAAGACATTCACAAAACTGCAGGATCATCTGCACAACTGGGTCTGTCCGCAATGCGCCACAAATTAAACATGATCGAGGTGAAAGTAAATCAACAGGGTGTTGGTGTGCTATGGGCCGAAATCGACAATTTGAACACACTTTGGATAGACAGCAAAGATGCGATTAGAAATGAGGGATTTTTAGGCGGATCTAAGCGTCATGTATAATTTCCAGCGCTTCGAAAATTTCGCTCCTGTAAGAGAGCAAATAATTGATATTTTTTATACTTCATTTTCTGCGTCCGAAGGTGAAACAGAGGGTGCGGTTATTCGCACGCTTGTCGAGCACCTTTTGGAAAATACCCCCGAACCCGATATATTTATCTTTGCCGCCTTGCATGATGACACCGTCATCGGTTGCGCGATATTTTCGCGTTTGACCTATTCGCATGATGCACGAAATGTCTTTATCCTATCTCCAATGGCCGTTCACCCCGATCACCACAACAAGGGTATCGGTCAAACTCTATTGCGGGAAAGTATTGCGGCGCTCAGAGATCATGAGATCGACATTTTAATGACCTATGGTGATCCAAATTATTACAGAAAAATTGGGTTTTTACCCGTGACAGAACAGGTCGCACCACCGCCATTTCCACTGAGCATGCCGATCGGCTGGATCGGTCAATCCCTGCATGACCCCGAAATCGCCCCTTTACAGGGGTCCTGCACCTGCGTTTCGGCGTTAAACAACCCTGCCATTTGGTAGGGACATATCACGCTATTTTTTTTCACAACACTGCGTCATAGCTATACAAGTCCACTTCGTGATCATAGCATCGCCTTATGTCTCAGTTAGATACGCGATATTCATGGCTTCGCCTTTTCATTAGCCTACTGATTGCCATCATCGGCAATGTGGGTATGTGGGCGATTGTTGTTGTCATGCCCGATTTTCAATCGGAAATGGGATTAGATCGTGCAGACGCATCATTACCCTATACATTTACAATGATCGGCTTTGCCGTTGGCAACTATGCCATCGGGCGGATGGTCGATCGCTATGGTATTGTGACCTGTTTATTGGGGGCTGCCATTTTGAACTCGGTCTCCTTTTACGCGGCAACACTCACATCATCCCTGTCGGTCATTTGTGTCTTTCAATTGCTTTTGGGGTTTGGAACCGCCGCAACCTTTGGGCCATTGATCGCAGATGTATCGAAATGGTTTCTAATGCGGCGCGGTATCGCGGTCGCCATCGCAGCCAGTGGAAATTATTTATCGGGCGCGATATGGCCGCTTTTGCTGACAGGTGTTCTGCGCACATCGGGATGGCATGGTGTATATTTATGGCTGGCGGCGTTAACACTTATCATTATGGTGCCATTGTCCCTTCTGCTGTCCCGTCAAGTAAACGATCAATCCATCAAACTTTCCGATGCGCAATCAAACAATAGAATGGGTTCGCTTCCCTTCAGCGCCCGTACGCTAACATGGCTTTTGGGGTTGGCGGGTGTTGGATGCTGTGTCGCTATGTCGATGCCACAAGTGCATATCGTCGCCTATTGCGTTGACCTGGGATATGGCCCCACCGCAGGTGCCGAGATGTTATCCCTGATGTTGATGGGTGGCGTTATCTCTCGCTTAATCTCGGGCATGCTGTCTGATCGTTTGGGCGGAGTGAAAACGCTTTTGATCGGCGCGACCCTTCAGTGCCTTGGATTGATCCTTTACCTGCCCTCTGACGGCCTCACATCGCTCTATCTGGTGTCATTGATCTTTGGACTATCACAGGGCGGCATAGTGCCCAGTTATGCCATCATCGTGCGCGAATATCTGCCCGCGCGCGTGGCCGGTGAACGCGTCGGATTTGTAATGATGGCGACAATCATGGGAATGGCCCTTGGGGGGTGGATGTCAGGCTGGATTTATGACGTCAGCGGATCTTATGCCTTGGCATTCTGGAATGGCATTGGGTGGAATTT